>CALJAP010000128.1 GCA_938027655.1 uncultured bacterium
ACGCCCGGCTGGAACTGGAACTGCATCAGGAACCACAGCCCCAGCAGAATAAACGCCGGCACCGCCACCACATCGATAATGAAAAAGAAGATGACCAGTACCCGTATTCGCGCGGTGGGAAACAGCACAAAGTAGGCTCCCAGCGCGCCCGCGATGGCTCCGCTTGCTCCCACCGTGGGGATGGGCGAGTCCGCGTTTATCACCACATGGGACAAAGCCGCCGCTACGCCCCAGAGCAGGTACCACATCAGGAACCGAAAATGCCCTAAAGCATCCTCCACGTTGTTGCCGAAAATCCAGAGGTAGAGCATGTTCCCGCCCAGATGCAGGATACCAGCATGGAGGAACATGGAAGTGAAGATGGTCAGCCAGTGTGGGGTAATCGGCGGCACCTGATACTGGCACTGCCCGGAGATGGTGCATGGGATCATGGCGTACTCGATGAGAGCCTCCGGCGCGCCAAAGCCGATCAGCTTGTCGTACAGAAAAACAAGCACGTTCGCCACAATGAGCGCAACGGTGACAATCGGAAAAGAGCGTGTTGGGTTTTCATCGCCAAGCGGTATCACGGTTTCGAACCATCCGTCTCAAAGTGTATTGAATCGAGTATACCCCACTCTGAAAAAACAGGGAACCTGTCGCCGCGACCTTCAACTCTGCGCAGGCTGAAGCCTGCGGCTACAGGTTGTGGGGTAACGGAGATGAACCTTTTGCCCTGTTTGTGCGTCTATATCTTTGAAACGTTTAAGCATTACTGTTACCGTACTAGCAAGAGGGACCACGAGCAGCATCAAACATGAGACTGTTGGGGCGTGCGCGAAGCACGCCCGTTTTTTTAGCGTGGCTTTAGCCCCTCGGAGGCGCGACGTACCGTCCAGCTCCACACTGCCCAGCTCAGCGCGGTGCCGGCAATGCTCCACAACAGGAACCGCCACGCGCCCTGCCAGAAGCCACCTTTTCGTTCCTGCTGGAGCTGGCGTTCGGCTTGCTCGAGCGCCTGTTTTGCCTGCTCTGCATCCATTTGCTGGTTCGTCTGCAGTAACGCCGAAGGGTCTGCGTTGACGCCAGACTGCTGCTCCGGTGGTGGCGCAGGCTTGGGCTCGGTGACCAGCGGCGGCGGAGGCAGCTCGGGCGCCTGTTCCATCTGCTGTAAACGGGTGGGGTCGTCGAACTCCCGGCTCAACCCCGCCGCTTCCTGCGCACCTCGTGGGTCGAAGCCGACTGCCAGCACCGGCGCGGCTGCCAAAACGCTTACGCACAAACAGAAGACTATGCTCTGCATGACCCTCATTGTCCTGTACCTCCTGAAAGCACCTGCCACAATTTGGGTACCATCTTCGGAGCGCGGGGCAGGTCGATGTCGATCAGCGGTCGCGTGCCCGGGCCCTTATCGCGGATGCGGTTGTCGTAGTTCAAACGCAAGGGTAGGCTGTACAACACCATCGCCTCGTCCTTGCAGATGATGGAGCCGTTGATAGTGCAACCTCCGCCTCCGGTGCCGATATTGCCACCGCCAACGAAGTTCGTGTAGAGAATGGCATCTATCTGGTTGATGTTTTCGGCGATGCTGTTGATATAGTCATCGCTATATAGTGACTGGTAACGTTTTCTGCCGTAGCTGTCAATCTGGGTCGCATCGTAGGCAGGTATCAGGTTGCCGTATTCATCGTAGCGTGGCTTGGTGAAAGGCGGTGTCATGTAGTGCAGCGGATAGTAGCCGAAGTTTTTCACATTGCCCATGATCACGCTTCCCCGCGCAGCTAAACCCAATATGTCCCTCTTTTCGTTCTGCTGCTCGATGGTGGTGGGGTTGCTGCCGCGAAAGTCTGGCGGGTTCTTGTAGCGCACGCTGCCCACGATGTGCACATTGCGTCCCGCGTACAGTGTGCCCTGCCCCTGCACATACCCCTTAATCACCACGTCGCCGGTGAAGGTGACCGGTCCATGAATGCGAATCGGTCTATCGCTGGTACCAATCAATACTCCTGAGCCGTTCACTACCCCGTTGGTGGAGAGGCGCACATACCGGTTCAACGTTCCATTCCAGACCTCCACGTATGCTCCCTGCCCATAGTTCGGGTTGGGTGTGCCGTCCGCGAACGTCTGCTTTTGGTCTACGTATGTCTGCGATAAGTTCACGTAACGGCTGATATCGTCCAGGTCGGGCATGGGTAGCTCCTGCGTGGGGGTGGGGTCGAGCACAGTGCCGCTGTAGGTCTTCGTGCCGCGTGCGTCCGCCACCACCGCTCCCGATACCCGATTATTCACGATACTGGCGTTCTGGTCGTAGATGAGGTCACGCCACTGTTCGTAGGTTTCTGAGCCTTTCGCACCGTGGATGGTGGGATCGTATGCCTGGCGGGCGCGCCCGTTGGTATTTCGGCTGTTATAGTCGGTATTACTCCACTGCGTGGGAGTGATATTGACGTATCCAGCGGCTGGCGGTATCAGCTTGTTGTTCGCAGTGGCGTACACACTGCCGTTGATGGTGGGTGTGCCCCGGCTGAAGTCGAAGTTTCCGTTGGCGCGCATGTCACCGTTCACTATCAGGTCGTTCGCCCCGAAGCCGTACATCCAGCCGTAGTTGTTGGCGAAGTAGGCATAGTCGAACACGCCGGAGCGATCCAGGGTGAACTCTATCGTCTGCTCCAGCACGGTGCGCGGCTCGCTATTGTCCAGCTGTCCATCGTTATCCTGGTCTACCCATCCCACCGAGCGGAAAGTGAGTTCGCGGCTAAAGTTACTGTTGACACGCTGTCCCACAATCCCACACGAGAAGCGCAAACCACCTCCCAAATCTCCACCGACCGTTGCCATCGGGTTGGTGGGCGACGCCAGCTCCCAGGGGACGAAGATATCGAACTTTTGCTCCACCTTGAACTGCTTCCACACCTGCATCTTCTTATATTCCAACCCCGCCTCGGCGGCATACAGGGAGCGCAAAGCCTGTTCCTCGCGCGCTACATGGCGCAAGCCGCTGGTCGTGAACTCTATCAGCGCAGTTCCCAAACCGAAGGACATGAACAGCACCAGCAGCGAGGTAATCAGTGCGGTCGCTTGCTGGTAGCGTTTTCGATAGATTTTTTTCATCCTTCGCCCCCCCTTCGTTTACCGGTTACGCAGAACCACGAGCTCCTGCAGACGCTGGTAGCGGACGCCCGCCGGGGTCTGCCGACGAACACAAAGCCTTACCGTTAGCATCCGACCGTTAGCGCCCAACTGGAACAAGGGATAGGTCGTGCCGGTTGCAGGGTCGGTAGGAACTACCCCTTCTATCAGGTAAACCGTGCTGACGGGCCCCTCCGCAGGGTGCCACTTCAGGGTCTCGTACGAGAGACCAAAAGACCCACTCGCGCCACTCGGAAGCACATAGGTGACCTGTGTCTGGGAGCCGGAGACGCTTACCGACTTCGCGCGGCGCAGTTCGCTCACAATCCGGCGCATCGCCAGTGTCAGGTCCATGGTGGTAATCGTGTCCTGTGAGTTGCGATGCCACGCTCGCACGGAGCTGCTCAGCACCGGCATAAGAGCCATCAGCAAGACGACCATCACCGCGCTGGCGACCAGCATCTCCACCAGCGTGATGGCGAGGCAGGTTGTTCTTTTTCTTTGCCCAGTAAGCATTGGAGAACCTCCTCTCTTCACCGCCGAAACCTCTCCCCCAGCCCCTCTCCTGCAAGCAGAGGGGAGCCGTCTTCCCCGTCCCTCGTGGGGAAGGGGCACGGGGGGATAGGTTCCCCTTACAAATTGGTAATGAGCGTCCGCAGCTCCACTTGCCTTGTTTGTCCGTTCAGGTCACGCCAGCTGACGCGCACAGTCACCCGCTTCACATCCCATGCGGTATCCTCTACCACAATCTGCCCTTGACCGTTGGGTAACATCCGCGCCGGGCTTTCGTGGCTGGCATCATCGGTATTGGTAAACGAGAAGGGTGACGTGTTCGGGCTGGCGTCTATCAGTCGGTATGCCCGCAAGCCGTCGTAGGTGAGGTTGCCGTATCCGATGAACTTGACCGCTTCCATGCGCCGCTCCGCCAGAGCCAATGCCGCCGCGCGCCATTTTGCGCTACCACTCACCCGCTGGCTAACGGGAAACAGCGCACCGAACACCACCGCCACCACACCCAGCAGGAAGATGGACAGAACGATCTCCGCCAGCGTAAACGCTCGTGCTCGCCGCCGCATGGTGCGCCTCCTTACCACAGCTTATGCCCCGCCGTCGCTTCCAAAGAGCATTGTGGGGGCGTGCTCACGTCGTTCAGGGTGTAGGTTCCACCGGAACGGCAGGTGCTGGTGGGGAAGGTGGTTGGGTCACCCTTGATGTACTTGTCCGGTCCCACGATGTCGCTCCAGTCGGGCGTGTCGTCCGGTTCTTTGTTATTGTCCATCGCCCACTGCTGTTTGGCGATATCCACACGCAGCAGGCTACCGATACACGACTTGCGCCGGCTGGTTTCACGTGCCTGCACATAGTTGGGCACGGCGATAGCCAGCAGGATGCCGATAATCAACACCACGATCATGATTTCCACCAACGTAAAGCCTTGATGCCGTGCATGGCGCATGGTGTATCACCTCCGTTTGCGGTCACGACCTCCCCTCCCACCCCTCTCCCATAGCGTCGGAAGAGGAGCCAGGGGTGAGGCTAAAACAAAGCCGATGGGGGTTCGCAGGGTGGGATAAACCCATCGGCTTGGCAAAACATGCAATTGTCGGCTTACCTCAAGGCGTGTGTAGCGATGCCACTGTTACACGTAGGGCGCGTGCTCATGTTGCCCAAAGTGTAATGCCCAGTACCGTCCCCGGTTTGCGATGGGCAGGTTGGTTGAGCCTTAATATATTTGTCCGCGCCAACCAAGTCTCCCCAAACTGGGGTAGCTGTAGCAGCCTGGTTGGTATCTATTGCCCATTGCTCTTTGGCTGCCTCGATCTGCTTGAGGTTCGCCACGCAGGACTGGGCGCGGCTGCTCTCACGTGCCCGCACGAAGTTCGGCACCGCGATGGCGAGCAGGATGCCAATGATGAGCACGACGATCATGATCTCCACGAGGGTGAAGCCTCGCTCGGCGCGTGCCTTTCGGATCAGGTTGAACATTCTCGGAAACACCTCCTGAAAGGGATTTCATAGGGGTTTTTCCATCCTGCAGGGGCGGTTTTCACATAAGAAATGCGGGTTTTTGGGCGTTCTCTGGTTGGGTTTTGGATGTAGCCCCACCCAACCTCCCCGCACGCGGGGAGGGGAGATGCCCCACCCAACCTCCCCGCACGCGGGGAGGAGAGATGTCTCGCCTAACCTCATAGCACGCGGGGAGGAGAGATGTCTCGCCTAACCTCATAGCACGCGGGGAGGAGCACTACGTCCCCCCGCTTGCGGGGGGACTACAGGGGGGCATACATCCTCAGCAGGAGCCATGCCACCCGGCACGAAAAGGATAGAAGTAAAGATTCAGCAAAAGAGGTGTTCCATGAAGGTAGAGGTTATCCCCTACGGCGGATGGCAACAGTGCCTGCGCATGGCAAACGACGAGGTGGAGGTGGTCGTCACCGCAGAGGTCGGTCCGCGCGTCATTCGTTTCGGCTTTATCGGTGGTGTCAACGAGTTCGTGGAGTACCCCGAGCAGATGGGCTTGACCGGTGGCGAGGAGTATCGCGCCTATGGCGGACACCGGCTGTGGATTGCGCCCGAAGTGGTGGAGCGCACCAAGCACCCCGACAACCTGCCTGTGGAGTGGGCGCAGGAGGGTGAAGGGTTGCGCGTCACCGCTCCGGTGGAAAAGGGCACAGGCATCCAGAAGTCCCTGCGCCTCTGGCTGCACCCGCAACGGGCGCATGTACACGTCATCCACCGCATCACCAACCGGAACGTCTGGCCCGTCACGCTGGCTCCGTGGGCGTTAACCGTCATGGCGCCGGGCGGACGGGTCATCGTGCCCCAGGAACCCTATCGTCCCCATCCCGATTTCTTGCTGCCGGTGCGCCCGCTGGTATTGTGGGGCTATACCGACATGAGCGACCCGCGCTGGCGATGGGGCAGGCGTTACGTGCAGTTGCGACAGGATAGCGCGGCGCAGTATCCCCAGAAGTTCGGTGCGCTGAACACGTTGGGCTGGGCGGCTTACGTGAACGGCGACCGCGTGTTCCTCAAACGCTTCCCATACGACCCCCAAGCGCAGTATCCCGACTTCGGCTGTAACTGCGAGTTCTTCACCAACAACCGGATGCTGGAGGTGGAGAGTCTGGGCGGACTGGTGACGCTGGAGCCGGGCGAGTCGGTAACGCACGAGGAGCACTGGTACCTGTGGC
>CALJAP010000129.1 GCA_938027655.1 uncultured bacterium
ATGTCCATCCGCTTGGCAGCCGGCTCAGCAGGCAAACCCGGCATGGTCATCATCTCTCCACACAGCACGCGGACAAAACCCGCTCCTGAAGCCAACTGTGCCTCCATGACCGGCAGGGTGAAACCGCGCGGAGCACCTTTCAGGTTCGGGTCATGCGACAGTGAGAACTGCGTCTTGGCGAAGCAGACAGGTAGATGACGAAAACCCCATTTCTCGAACTGTTTCAGTTGCGACCGGACGCCCGCCTCATAGTGCACGTCGCCCGCACCGTAAACCTGCTGGGCAATGGTCTCTATCTTCTGTGTCAGTGGAGCGTTATCGGCATACAACGGTTGAAACCGGCTCGCACTTTGCCTGCAGATGTCGCGCACTGCTTCTGCCAGAGCAACTCCCCCCTCTACGCCTTGCGCGAAGCTTTGTGATACCGCTACACTATCCGCTCCGGCAGCAAGCGCGAGCCTGCCCAGCAGGTCTATCTCCGCCTCCGTGTCAGCAGGAAACCGGTTGATAGCGACCACCACCGGCACCCCCAGCCGATGCACAATGCCAATATGTGCCTTCAGATTCTCCACACCCTGCTCCAGAGCGTCCAGATCCTCTTTGTCCAGTTCGGCGGGGAGCGGCTTGCCTGAGGCGATTTTAAACTTCCCGCTATGCACCTTGAGCGCGCGCACGGTCGTCACCAAAACCGCCACGTCGGGAGTCTTACCCAGAACAGGTGACAGGATATGACAGAACTTCTCAAAGCCCAGGTCTGCCCCAAAACCCGCCTCTGTTACCACATAGTCGCTGGTTTGGAGGGCGATTCTATCCGCGAGCACGGAGTTGCACCCTGTCGCGATATTGCCGAAAGGACCTGTATGTATCAGTAGAGGTGTCCCTTCTAACGTCTGCACGAGGTTCGGCATGAGCGCGTCACGCATCAGCACGCCCATCGCGCCTGCGGCGCCGATATCTTCCGCCGTGATGGGACTGCCGTCACGAGTAACCCCTACTACAATCTGCCCCAGCCGCTGGCGCAGGTCATGCCAGCTGGTGCTCAACGAGAGGACTGCCATTATCTCCGAAGCGGCGGTAATCTCGAAGCCTGTTTCCCGCGGCACACCGTTGGATTTTCCGCCAAGGCCGGTCATCACTTTGCGCAGGGAGCGGTCCGGCACGTCCAGCACGCGGTTCCACCACACACCATGCGCATCGAAACCCGCAGAGTTACCATGATAAATATGCGCTTCTATCATGGCAGCCAGCAGGTTATGCGCCGCCGTCACCGCGTGAATGTCGCCGGTGAAGTGGAGGTTAATGTCATCTGCCGGATATGCTTGCGCCTTGCCCCCGCCTGTACCCCCTCCTTTGACCCCAAAGACAGGTCCTAAAGAGGGCTCTCGGATACAGATGGTGGCGCATTCTCCAACCCGGCGCAGGGCGTCGCCAAGCCCAATCGTGGTAACCGTTTTGCCTTCGCCGGCGGGCGTCGGGGTAATGGCGGTCACTACAATCAGCTTCCCCTGCGGGCGGGGCGCCAGCCTTTCCAAAGCACTCAAGCGAATCTTGGCTTTGTATTCGCCGTACAGTATCAGCTCTTCATCGAGCAGCTCTAGTTGCTTCGCCACATCGCGGATGGGTAACGGCATGTTAACCTCCTCTTGCAGTGAATGCCTCCAGTAACTTCACCGTATCGCGGGCAGGTTCCTACCCAGCGGGATGGGATGGCGGGGTTGGCGCAGGAAAATTCTCGCTATGGTAGCCTGCCCCGCAACACTCCGGGCAAAACAGTATCAGGAAGCGACCGGGACGCTCCGGGTGAGGGAAGCGGATCACGCCGGGCAGCGTGTGGTCTACAGGAGGCTGCAGGAACGCCAGCTCGATATGCGGATGCAGCGCGCACAGGTAGCGCACCTCCACCGGCTGTTGCTCTTGCAGGGTCCGGCGGCGATACAACGTCTTTGTACGCCAGCGGTGCCCGTTGGGAAGCAAGTATACCTGATGGATGCGTATCCAGCGGAATACCTGCCGACGCAGCTCTCGTCGCGAGACGGATTCCTCAGGTTGTTCTCTCATGCGTTCCTCCCTGTAGAGAATATTCGGCAGGTGTATACTTCGCCTTGAGGAAGGCTCCACATAAAAAATTTCGATAAGAATTCCCTCAAATCACTTGACAAAGACATACTCAAGTGGTATAATAATGCACGGAAACAACACGAGAGAACCATCCCAAAGAGGCACTCATAGAAGCGGAGGACAGGTATGGGAAAGACAGTAGGTATTGACCTGGGCACGACCAACTCGGTGGTTGCGGTCATGGAGGGCGGCGAGCCGGTGGTTATCCCGAACGCCGAAGGGAGCCGCCTGACGCCGTCGGTGGTGGCTTTCACCAAAACCGGTGAGCGGTTGGTGGGTGCTGCCGCCAAACGACAGGCGATTATCAACCCGGACCGCACCGTTATCTCTATCAAGCGCAAGATGGGTACGCGCGAGCGCATCCGCATCGACGATAAGGAGTACACGCCTGAGGAAATCTCGGCGATGATCTTGCAGAAGCTGAAGGCGGATGCGGAGGCGTACCTAGGCGAGAAAGTGGACGCGGCGGTTATCACTGTACCGGCTTACTTTAACGACGCGCAGCGCACCGCTACCAAGAACGCCGGTGAAATAGCAGGGCTAAAGGTGCTGCGCATCATCAACGAGCCGACCGCTGCGTCGCTGGCTTACGGACTGGACAAGAAGTCCAATGAGACCATCCTGGTGTTTGACCTCGGTGGCGGTACGTTTGACGTGTCCATTCTGGAGGTCGGCGACGGCGTGTTCGAAGTGAAAGCCACCTCCGGCGATACGCATCTGGGTGGCGATGACTTCGACATGCGCATCGTCAACTGGGCGGCGGATGAGTTCAAGAAGGAGACGGGCATCGACCTGCGCAAGGACCCGCAGGCGCTCCAGCGATTGCGCGAGGCGGCGGAGAAGGCGAAGATCGAGCTCTCCAGCATGGTGGAGACCGAGATCAACCTGCCCTTCATCACCGCCGACGCCGAGGGTCCGAAGCACCTGCTGTACAAGCTCACCCGCGCCAAGTTCGAAGAGCTCACCGCCGATCTGGTGGAGCGGTTGAAGGGTCCGTTCTATCAGGCTTTGTCCGACGCAAAGCTGGACGTGAAGGACATCGACGAGGTCATCCTTGTCGGTGGCGCGACGCGCATGCCCTGCGTGCAGGAGCTCGTACGCAAGCTCTCCGGTAAGGAGCCGAACAAGGGGGTCAACCCCGACGAGGTGGTCGCCATCGGCGCAGCGATTCAGGCTGGTGTGCTCGGTGGAGAGGTGAAGGACGTGGTGTTGCTGGACGTGACGCCGCTGTCGCTGGGCATCGAGACGCTGGGCGGCGTGTTTACCAAGCTCATCGAGCGCAACACCACCATCCCGACACGCAAGAGCGAAATCTTCACCACCGCCGCCGATGGGCAGACCGAAGTGGAAATCCACGTGCTGCAGGGCGAGCGCGAGATGGCGCGCGACAACAAGACGCTGGGGCGGTTCCACCTGACCGGTATTCCGCCTGCACCGCGCGGCGTGCCCAAGATTGAGGTCACCTTCGACATCGACGCCAACGGCATTCTGCACGTGTCGGCGAAGGACCTGGGCACGGGCAAACAGCAGGCGATTACCATCACCGGCTCCAGCAACCTGACGCGCGAGGAGATTGACCGCATGGTTAAGGAGGCGCAGGCGCACGCGGAGGAAGACCGCCGACGCCGCGAGGAAGCCGAAGTGCGTAATCAGGCGGACTCGCTGGCATATCAGACCGAGCGCATGTTGCGCGACCTCGGCGACCGTGTGCCGTCGGACGAGAAACTGCGCATCGAGCAGGCAATCTCCGACCTGCGCGACGCGATAAACAAGAACGATATCAGCCTCATCCGGCAGCGAATGGAGGCGTTGCAGCAGGCGTCGTACCAGCTGTCGCAGAGGCTGTATGAACAGGCATCACAAACCTACGCCGGAACCGGCGCACAGACAGGCGGTAGCAGCTCGTCCGGTGACGGCGAGGTCATCGACGCCGAGTTCAAGTCTGAGTAACGGACACTACTGCCTGCGGGTGACCGCAGGCAGTCAGGATAGCACCAAAAACTTCAACGACGAAGGAGGTGACCAACGATGGCATTGGTGCGTTGGGAGGACCCAGTAGAGATGATGAACCGCTTTGAGCGGGAGATGAGCCAGCTGATGAACCAGTTCTTCGGCAACGCGGTGGCACGCCGCAGCGAGCCGACCCTGCCTCGCGTGTGGGCGCCCGCCGTGGACGTGCGCGAGGACGACAACGAAATCACGATTAACATGGAGCTGCCCGGCGTGAAGCCCGAGGAGGTGGAGATCGAGCTGACGGGCGACACGCTGTGCGTCAAAGGCGAGCGCAAGTTCCAGGACGAGGAGCGCCGCAAAGACTACGTGCGCATCGAGCGCGCATACGGCACGTTCCAGCGGTCGTTCACGCTCGGCACGCCCATCGATGCCGAAAAGGTGACCGCGCACTACAAGGACGGCGTGCTGACCATCACCCTGCCCAAAGCGGAGCAGGTACGTCCGAAGAGGGTGCAGGTGAAGGCTGGGTAATCCCCACCCTCGCCTGCTGGGGTAGAGGGGCAGGGCGGCTGGTCTGCCCTGCCCCTTACGCAAATAGACATTCGAAGGTGGCGAGGCAACGATGAACTTCAGATACAAGGATTACTATGCTATACTCGGTGTGCCGCGTAACGCCACCGAAAAGGATATCAAGCAGGCATATCGCCGACTGGCTCGCAAATACCACCCGGACGTCAACCCGGGCGACAAGAGCGCGGAAGAGAAGTTCAAGGAGATTAGCGAGGCATACGAGGTGCTCTCCGACCCGGAGAAGCGGGCAAAATACGACCAGTACGGCGAGATGTGGAAATATTACAGCGAGCAGCAGCAACAGCCCGGCGGATTCTCCGGCGGTGGCAGGTGGCAGGATTTGCGCGATCTCGGCTTCGGCGGATTGGGCGACCTGTTCGCCACGCTGTTTGGCGACGCATTCGGGCAACGCACCGCCGAGACCGACTTCGGCTCGATGTTCGATGCCTCGCTGGATGTGGAATACCCGATAGAGGTCTCGCTGGAGGAGGCGTATTCTGGGGCGACGCGCACGCTCTCGGTAACCCTACAGGATACCTGTTCGCAGTGCGGAGGCACGGGAGCCTCGCGTACGCGCAGTGGCTTCTATACGCTGGGACAGGTCTGCCCGAACTGTCACGGCAGAGGAAGCGTGCCACGTCACAAGCGGCTGGAGGTGCGAATCCCTGCTGGCGTACAGGACGGCTCGAAGATTCGTCTCGCCGGTGAGGGGCTCACCGGACGAGGAGGACAACGCGGCGACCTGTATCTGATAGTGCGTATGCGTCCGCATCCTACCTTCGAGCGCAAAGGCGATGACCTGTATGTGGATGTGGACGTGCCATACACCACTGCCGCGCTAGGTGGCGAGGTGCGCGTGCCTACCCTGAAAGGCAGCGTGACGATGAAAGTGCCGGCTGGCACACAGGGGGGGCAAGTGTTCCGTTTAGCCGGTCAGGGAATGCCCCGCCTGAAGGGTAGTGGCTATGGCGACCTGTATGCGCGAGTACGCATCACCGTGCCGCGCACGTTGACCGC
>CALJAP010000130.1 GCA_938027655.1 uncultured bacterium
AGGCGCAAACTGCGGATGCACCACCGTCAGCTCGGTGTAGTCCGCCTGCGCTTCATGCCACAGGTTCAGCTTCTCCGCGCAGGTAGCACTGTGCCATCGCCATTCCGGGTTGTTCTGGAACGCGCTTACCAGCTTGCGCCAAATCGCATAGGCATCCGCCCAGCGTGCTGCCTCCTCGTAGCGCACCGCGAGCTCGCGCGCGATTTCGGGGTTGTCGGGGGCATCCTGATAGGCACGCTCCAGCTCTTCCAAAGCGGAGCGTTCATCACCTCTGGTGAACAGCAATTGGGCTAGTAGGTAGCGCGCTTCAGCGCAGTTTGGCTCCTCTTGCAGCGCCTGACGGCATGCCTGTTCGCTGTCGGCAAGCTGCTGTAAACCCAAGTAGGCGCGTGCCAAACCAAAATATGCCTTGTAACCACCGACACTAATGTCGCCGCCAAGATACTCCTTACCACTGGCAGTAGCAATCGCCTGTTTGAAGGCTTCAGCTGCTTGCTCATACCGCCCCATTGCCAGATATGCGTTGCCGTCTCCGAAATGTAAGCCTGGGTGTTCAATACCCCGTCTCTTGGCACGCTCGTGAACCTGAAGAACGCGCTCATACTCGCCAAGCGCGAACAGCGCGTTCGACAGCAGGACGTAGGCTGTGCACGTGTGGTCTACTTCAGGTTGTAGTTGGTCAACAATGGCATCTAGCTCAGATACTGCCTCGGCATACCGTCCTGCAACGTAGTAGGCGTTACCCAGATTGAATCGCTGGAACAGGTCATGCGGGTTTTTCTGCAGTTCATCTCGTAGCATGCGAATTGTACGCTCATTTTTGCCTCTAGCTACGACGACTTCACGTCGGTATCCGAGATGTTGAATACTTGCATCTTTGAGGTAGGCGATATCATAGCCGTTTCGCTGCAGCGACGGTGCTATCTGTTCGTGGATACGCCCTTCGAAGCGGACAAAAGGCAAACGACGAAACAGACGGCACGCGCGGTGCACAAACAAAGCGGTTCGTTCGTCGCCAACCTGATTGATAATATCAATGAGGTATCCCCCAAATTGTGGGATAGTGAGCGATTTCCGAAACCTTTCCCGATTGTGCAGTTGCAGTCGCTCGTCGGCGTCCAGCCACAGCACCCAGTCACCGGTTGCATGTTGCAGCGATACATTGCGGGCATCGGAGAAGTCGTCGCGCCAGGGATGATGCACCACTTTTGCGCCGTACCGTTGCGCGATTTGCACGGTGCGGTCGGTGGAGCCGGTATCCACCAGCACAATCTCATCCACCAGCCCCTGCACACTTTTCAGACAATCCTCGATGAACGCCTCCTCATCTTTTGCTATCATACACAGGGAAATGGTGGGATGAGCCTTCTTCTGCGAGCACGTCGCCACAGGCTGGCTGCCAGATTGCACAGGCGGCGTTGCAGCACCGCTCTGTTGCAGTAAGCGACCTGCCCGCTGCAACTCATTCTGCAAAGCGTGTTTGCCCCGCTTCAGAAATCGCTTTTGCAGCTTGGTATATAGCCCGCGCAGCAGGTCTACCGCCTCCTCGCACTCAGAGTTTAACTCCACTGCACGAAGTGCGTGATGGAATGCCTCTTGCGAGCGACCGGTTTGCAACAGAATGTATGCCAGATGATAGTGCAGTTCGAAATCCTCCCCGTAGTGCAGTCCCTGTCGCAGTGCGCCCTCTGCCCGGGCGATACTGCCCGCCTGAAAATAAGCCACACCCAGCCCGCAGTACGCCTTGAGCTGTTGGGGCTGCTCGCGCACCAGTCTTTCCAGAAGAACAATGGCTTCATCGTAGTTTTCCTGAGCCACATAGTCGGCGGCGCGGTAGATGATGGATTCGGCATCTTCTGCTGAAGATTGCCCGCTCGCAAGAGACAATCTGCCCGCCGCCACCTCTGCCGCGCGCTGCCAGGTGAGGTTCTCGCGTGCCCAGCGGGCAGCCTGTTCGGCAATCGCTTTCGCGCCCTCATAGTTGCGGTATACCTGTTCCATCAGCGACTCCATCGCGTTGCGCTCCGGCTTCGCCCAGAACGGACGGCTTACCGTCTCCATATCGCCAATCAGGTTATCCGGGAAGTACTCCACGCCTGCTGGGATGAGGAAGGCTCGCTCCTCACTGCAGAAGTCCATCGCCGCGCCAAAGCCGGTGACAATAACCGGCAGACCACATGCCATCGCTTCCGCAATGGGCAAGCCGAAGCCTTCACCGCGATAGGGGTGCACCAGCGCATGGCACGCGCGATAGAGCGCGTTCATCTGTTGCTCATCCAACTCGTCGGCGATGTAGACGATTTCGGGCACGTCCGGCTGGTTCTGGAACCAGAGGATTTGCTCCACAAAGTTCTGCCCCCGATAGAAGGTGTTTGTACCGAAATCTTTGATGACCAGCGCCACGTCGTCAGAACGGGTGAAGGTGCGCGTGTAGCCGTCCAGCAGGATATCGATGCCCTTGCGCGGTATCGTGCCTCCAACAAACAGGAAGCGAAACCGTTTCTGTGTGGGCAACTCCATCGGTGGAACGGCATCGAAAAAGCTCTCGGAAACGCCGTTGGGAACCACAACCACTTTTTCCGACTGCACACCGTCGCGTACATAGCATTCCCTCACGAAAGTGGAAGGGACCCACAGCTCGTCCACGTTACGGTTGATAGCATCTACCCACTCTGCGGGAATGGAGCCGAACTCCCAGGGCTGAATCACGATGAACCGTTCCGCGTTTGGTCGCTGCCAGTTGGGCGGCCAGTGATGGCGTATCCACACGTCGATATGCCGAGGCAAACGGCGCATCCTCTCCTCGATGAACTTCCAGCGTGCATCACCATGCAGCGCGCCGTCATCGGTGGAATGCGGTACCAAATAGAACTGCCACTGCGGCATCAGCCGATGCAGCGCGGTCACCAGTTCCCTGTTCACCAGCGCAAGGCTATGCCTCGCCAAAAAAGCCCCTTCCCAGACGATATGAAGTTGCGCATCACCTGCGGTTTTCATCTGTTTGTCCTCCCTGTACCGTTCACGCCGCCTTCTCGCGTAAACGCTCGCATTGCGTCCCGTACCTTGTTTGCAACACGCTATCGAAGCGGCTACCGCCCAGTACCACCCGTCCAAAAAAGTTCTCGGGTAGGCAGTCGGTAATCTCGATATCCGCACAATGTTCGGGGTCATAGCCCAGTGAAAGCACGTACTGCGCCAGCAGTTCGTACGCCCCTTCCGCGCTAAAAGCGTTGTGCGCGCCCGCGTAGAGCCGAAGCAGTGCACCATCGCCCGACCGGTGCTCGCGAAGATACTCGTAAACTATCGGTTGCCATGTCTGCGGTTCGTTCCAGTCTGGCAGAGACAGGATGGTATTCTGTTCTTGCAGCACCTGCTCATACGCCTCTGCAGTTGCCCTTGCCGTCTGCGACCACGTGTAGTGTTTCAGGATATACTCACGGAACGCATCGCGCTTTGCTATGTCGCGCTCTTGCCATGCCTGCAGCACCGCCTTGCGCACCGAGTCCACATCAGCAGGATTACAGTAGTAAGCGAAGTCACCGAAGTACTCGCGCTCCGCCCCTTGATTGCCCACCACGACAGCGCAACCGGCGAGCGCAGCTTCCATGCTCGTTAAGCCGGGCGTTTCCGCCCACGAAGGCATGGCGTGCACTCGCGCCGCTGCGTACGCGCTGGCTAACAGCTCAGGCGAGAGTTCACCCACAAAGTGCACGTTTTCACCCGCCCACCGCTGGCACAGTGTGCCGTATTCCGGCTCGGAGACCTTGCCTGCCAGCACCAGAGGGATACTCGTGCCGCGCAGCGCCCATATCAGCATCAGCTGGTTCTTGAACGGCTCAATGCGCGCCGCACACAGCACAAAATCGCGCAAGCCAAAACGCTGGACAAAGGCATCGGGCGTTGCCTGAACAAACCTCTCCGGGCGCACCGCGTTGGGCACCACCTGCGCTGGCTTGTAGCCCAGGCGGAAATACCTGCGCAACGCGGCGAGCTCCCACTGGCAGTTGGGCAAAAGTATCTGCGCTCGTCGCACAACGCGCTCCTTAACGCGCCTTATCTCCTCCGGTTCATCCAGTGATTGAGGGTCTACCCCCTGCACGTGCAGACGTCCCTCTTTCCATGCCCGCAATGCCTCTTCCACCTGCGCCGGGTGCTGTTGCCCGAAGACCGCCGCGCCTACCGTGACCGGATAGAACGCCGCGTTATCGCGGAAGATGGTGGACACGACCAGCGGTTTGTCGGTGCGCTCTAAGCGTTCCACTTTATCCGCATGGTACAGGCTGAAGGCGTGGATCAGGTCGTAATGCTCTTCCGATAAGCGCATGGACACCGAAAGGTCCGCCACCACCCCCTGCTCTCGCAACGCCAGCAGAGTCTCGAAAAGCTGTGTCTCGCCGCCGCCCAGCATCTCAAGGGCACGCTGGTGGGTGGTCATCAAGACGCGGCGACGCACCGGCTCCACCCGTTGTCCCTTCCACCCGAAGGCAAAGAGCCACGAACCGCTGCTCCCGGCCTCTATCAGGTGCGCTGTTGCGCCAAAGGTTTGCTCTACCTCCGCACGCCAGTGCTGTGGGTTCTGTGGGAACACCGGCACGCCGATGAAGAAGCTGCCCCCATCACGCAGCCTGTGTAACGCATCCCGCCACCCCTCGCCAAACAGAATCAGCGCGTCTGCCCGCTCGTGTTCGGGCGCTTTGTTCCAGCCCTCGCCCAGCGGTTTATCATCTACTACCCCGAGAATCGCCACCCTCCCCCCAGGCTCTCGCTGAAGCCTTTGCCATAGCCTGTGCCACCACGAAGGGGGAGGTGAGCTTGCCGTTTCACCGTCAGTAAACGCCACGATATGGGATAGTCTCTTTTGGATTACGCCGACCCTGCCTGCCGCGACATCCGCCGCGAAGCGGAAAAACTCTTCCGCGCTGGCGGGCAACAGGTCGCTCCCGTCCCATCCCTCGCGCAGGCGCAGTTCGGCGTATCGAATCTGGTCGGCGAGCGCGCTCATCGCGGAGCAGGTGGAGAGCAAGAAACCGTGCGCACCATCCCGATAGCCCTGCGTCTCGTCGTAGTAGAAGCGAAACGCATAGCCCATCGCTGCAGCCAGCGTTTGCCAGGAACAGGGGGCATGTTCTTCCAGCATCTGCTGCGCTGCGCTCTGCGAGTAGGGGTTGAGCTTGCGCATAAAATGCTCTATAGTGGGTGTGGTGTGGTGCTCAATAGCACAGTTGGGATTATCGGCTGGGAAGAGAGCGACTTTGCCAAATACCTTTACTCCCTCGTGTGCTGCGCCCAGCCACTCAAACCTGCCCCTCCGCAACAGCATGGGTGCTTTGTATCCGGGGTACCACTGTGCTGCATGGCGTATCCATTTGCCCAAGAAGTAGTTCTTATAGGTGAGCCTAACCGCTGCCACCTCCTCATCCAGCGCAGGCAGCAGCTGTCGCAGGGCGTCTACCAGCGCATCGGGCACACGCTCGTCGGCATCCACATACAGAATCCACTCATAGCGTGCGTGCTCAGCACTGGCGTTGCGTGCCAGGTCAAAATTGGGTATGAGCGGGTGGTGATATATCTTCTCTGTATACTGGCGGGCAATCTCCACCGTGCGGTCGGTGCTCTCCATATCCATGACAATAATCTCACCCGCCCAGTCCTTCACCCGCTCCAGACACTCGGCGATGTTGCGTTCCTCGTTGCGCGTATGCACAATAACGCTAACCGGTAACCGCCCCTGCGCGAGTGCCTTTTCAGGCGGGGAGGTTTCCCAAACCGTTGGTGGTGGTAAAGCGATAGCTCTCGCATCCCCTGCGTACTCGCGACATACCGCGATGTAAATCTCCTGCCCGTCGTGCGTTTCTGAAACGACGTCGAATTCCATCGCGGTATGAGGTAACTGTTGCGAGCGCACCTGTCCGAAGAGATGTACCCGGTTAAAGCGGCTTTCCAGCAGTCGGCGAAACTCATCCAACGTCATCAGCGAAACATGGTAGGGGTCGGGGTAGCGGATGTACACGCGCTTATTCGGCGTAGAGAGGATGACCATACCATCTGGCTTGAGCACCCGCGCGACCTCGGCAAAGAAAGCCTCCATCTGCTCGACGGGCACGTGTTCGATCACCTCAAAGCTAACCACTGCATCGAAAGAGCCATCCTCAAAGGGCAATCCTTGCCTGTCGCTTATCGGTGCGAGATGCACACGCTGAATCTTCGCGTCAGGATAGGTTTCCTCGCCGTACTGCAGGGGGAAACCGTCCACATCCGCTGCGATAACCTGCTTCGCCTGCCGGGCAAGTATCTTCGCGCCGTAGCCCGTTCCACAGCCCAGGTCCAGCACGTACATCCCCTGCACCCGCTCGCTGGCAAAGAGGTAGCGTTTCGCGCTGTGGATATACAGCTCGTTCCACGCGAAGCCGGGGGCGACTCTATTTTCTCCTCCACCATCCAGTCGAGGCACATCGTCCGGTGCCGGAAAGTCGGCGTTGAGAATTATTCCCTGTGCGGCTTCCGGGTTTGCGTATACCGCTTGCAGTGCGTTGATCAGGGCATGGGTAATCAGCTTCTGCCACGCTCCATCAACATGTTGAAACGGCGCGGGGAAGTTCAGGTGGAGCTCCCCACCATGTATATCAAGAGCGATGAACTGCCACACCATGCGGCGCTTGAGGCGGCGATGGTAGAGAAATACATCCGCCGTATACAGCGACTGCCGGTCACGCTCCAGGCGTATCCGTTGAACAACGGCGCCATCGGCACCAGCAGAGGTAAACGCTTCAATATCTTGCGCTGTGTACGGGATGAAGTCATCCCATTGAGTGATGGGCATTGGTTGCGCTCCTGGTATCCCTTCTTGAGATCGTTCCCCACGCCGGTTTGCTGGCTAAGCAGCGGTACGTGCAGAGGTGCTATCGCGGTAACTCTGCGCCAGCACTCGCCGCGCTCCGGCGATGCTGTACATCTCCTGCTTCAACAGTCGCTTAATCTCTAAGATGAGCGTGACATCGTCCGCCGAGTAACGGCGTTGCTTGCCGCCGGTGCGCCTGGGTTTGAGAAACTCGCTGAACTCTTTCTCCCAGTAGCGCAGAGTGTGTACTTCCACTCCGGTGAGCGCGCTGACCGCGCCTATCGACATTGACCCTCCGTTGTACAATGGCGACCTGCGCATCGTTCTCCTCCGTGAGAATGATGTTCCCTCGCAATCCTGCGAGGTAGTTCCACCCAGATTATCGGCAGGCCACCCTGCAATCTGTAGTGCTCTGTGAGGTTTTGACGAAACCCGCAGGGTCATGATATACTGTGAGAGCAAACCTGCTTATCGTTACAGGAGGGAATCAAGCGTGCGCAAAATCGCGGTATTTCTGTGTCTCTGGTCTTTGCTGAGCATACTATCTCTGGCACAAACCCGGCAACCCACGCAACCGCTGGTCTCGCCAGCGCAATTGTCATCCGGCAATCAAACATACGACCACGAGGCGGAACCTGCCTCAACGAACAACACTGATCTGGAGCCGTCGTTAGAGCAGCGCCCGCGGCAAGTCGTTCCTTTGGAAACATTCGGTTACAGCTACTTCAAGCAGGCGCGGCAAGCCATTGACTTGCGCCGGCTATACTTCCAGATGTTATTGCAAAGTAGCTTGCAGTCCAGCCAGTTACCCATCACTGTCCCTGTTCAGACCGCCATACCCGAACAGCAACTGGTTGAGGCTCAAACGGCAGAACAGGAACCAGCGAGCGGCACCAGCCGACGGGGTACGGCATCGCCAGCCAGCCCAGCCGCCTTAGCGGAGGCTAACACGCCACAGGGTAAACCGGGTGCGCCGGCAGGGGAGACTACACGGCAGGCGTCCCCCTTAGGGCAAAAGGGTGCGACCATTCCGAGTACGATTCCGCAGCAACCTCGCACGAGCACGCAAACTTTGCCTGCAGATTCGCCGGGCCCAGCGATCCCCGCTGGTCCTCAGCAAGCAGGCATGGTCTGGCAGCAACCGCCGATTGTGCCCTATCTTGCTATGCCATATCAGCCGCAATACCCCACAGCAACGCCTTTCGTGCTGCCTCCGGCAGATGCGCTGAAGAACTTCGTGGGCCCTGATGCCATGCTGTGGATGAACGTGTTGACGCCCGCTCCCGAACGTTATCAGCTGGGGCCGGGCGACCTGCTCACCTTGCGTTACTGGAGCGACACGCTGGAACCCCGCGAGGTCTATCCGCGAGTCGACGCGCAGGGAGCCATCACCCTGCCGATGGGGGGCAAGATTGTCGCCAGAGGACAAACGCTTGCCCAGCTGGAGGAAACGGTGCGGAAGG
>CALJAP010000131.1 GCA_938027655.1 uncultured bacterium
CTACACCCCCTTACCCATCGCCTGCGCGATGGCGCGTACCTCCGCCATCAACTGCTGGAAGTTCTCGAAGGTGAGCGACTGCGCCCCATCTTTCAATGCCTGCTCCGGGTGCGGGTGTACCTCGATAATCAGCCCATCTGCCCCGGCGGCGATGGCGGCGCGGCTCATGGCAGTGACCAGACTCCACTTGCCCGTGCCCTGACTGGGGTCCACAATTACCGGCAGGTGCGACTCCTGTTTCACCACCGGCACCGCAGAGAGGTCTAACGTGTTGCGGGTGGCGGTCTCGAAAGTACGGATGCCACGCTCGCATAACACCACGTTCTCGTTTCCGCCCTTCATGATGTACTCCGCTGCCATCAGCCACTCGTCGATTCGCGCCCACATGCCTCGCTTCAGCAGCACCGGGTGGCGCGTTTTGCCTACCTCGCGCAGCAGGTCGTAGTTTTGCATGTTGCGCGTGCCGATTTGTAGCATATCCGCGTAGCGGCACACCAGCTCCACATTGCGCGGGTCCATCACCTCGGTGACCACCGGCAAGCCAGTTTGTGCGCGCGCCTCCGCCAGTATCTTCAGCCCTTCCACTCCTAACCCCTGGAACGAATAGGGTGAGGTACTGGGTTTGTACGCGCCGCCACGCAGCATGTGCGCCCCTGCCTCCTTCACCGCCCGGGCAGTGGATAGCGTCTGTTCGGGGGTCTCTACCGTACAGGGGCCCGCCATGATGCATACCTGCTGTCCGCCGATGGTCACCTTGTCTGCCACCCGCACCACTGTGCCTTCCGGTCGGTATGCCTTTGCCACCAGCTTGTACGGGGCGAGGATGGTAATCACCCGCTCCACGAAGGGCAATGCCTCAAACTGCTCAACGAGGTTCGGTTTCTCCTCTTCGGGCACACCTACCGCGCCGATAACGGTCTTCTCTACCCCATAGATGGGATGAGCGTGGTATCCGCCCTCCAGCAGCTTGGAAGTAATCAGGTCAATCTGTTCTGGGGTGGCGCTTTTGTCCAGAACGATAATCATGCTTGCAAAACCTCCTCTAACGCACAGATGAAACGCTCGTTTTCTTCGGGCTTGCCGGTGGTGATGCGCAGGTAAGTGGGCAAGCCGAAGATATGTCCGGTACGCGCGATGACCCCCTTGCGCAGCAATGCCTGAAACACCGGCTGGCTGTCGCGTCCGAGGTCGACCATTACGCAGTTTGCCTCACTGCGCACGTAAGATAAGCCCAGCCGCTCGAAGTGCCGGTAGAGGTACTCCAGCCCCTGTCGGTTCAGCTCCACCGCCCGGCGCAGGTGCTCCTGGTCGTGTAACGCGGCGAGTGCAGCTGCCTGCGCCACACTGTTGACGTTGAACGGCTCGCGCACGCGGTTCATCGCATCGATGATGTCCGGTCGGGCAATGGCGTAGCCCACGCGCAGCCCCGCCAGCGCATACGCCTTAGAAAAAGTACGCAAGATGATGACCGCGCGCCCCTCGCGCACATACCGCAAGGTGTTCGGGTAGTCCGCGCGCGACACGTACTCCTGATACGCTTGGTCCCACACCACCACCACATGCTCCGGCAGGGCGTTCATAAACACCTCTACCTCGTCGGCGGTGACGATCGTGCCGGTCGGGTTGTTTGGGTTGGCGATGAAGATGATCTTGGTACGCTCGTTCACGCGCTCCAGGATCGCCGGTAGGTCGAAGCGGTGTTCCCGAAGCGGCACCAGATGGAGCCGCGCGTTGTTCAGCTTCGCCGCCGCCTCGTAGCGCACAAACGACGGATGCCCCGTAATCACCTCATCACCGGGGTTCAGGAAGGTCAAGCCGATGTAGTGTATCAGTTCATCCGAGCCGTTGCCGAATAGCAAGCACTCAGAGGGCATTCCTACATGCTTTGCTACCGCCTGCTTCAGTTCAAAGCAGCCGCCGTCGGGGTACAGGTTCGCCGACTGCATCGCCCGCATCGCCGCTTCAATGGCGCGCGGCGAGGGGCCCAGCGGGTTTTCGTTGGACGCCAGCTTGACCACATCGGTAAGCCCCAGCTCGCGTTTGACCTCCTCGATGGGCTTGCCGGGGCTGTACGGTTCCAGTTCCAGAACATTTGGGCGTATCAAAGGTGTACTCATCGCACTGTTCCTCTATGACTACCTGTTTTACCTCGTCGGGCGATTTAACCTCTCCCCCCAGCCCTCTCCTGCAGGGGGAGGGAACCAGGGAATCAGGTTAATGTCACCTTTCCCTCCACCCCTCTCCCGCAGGGAGAGGGGAGTTCCCCCTTCCTTTGTAGGGAAGGGGGATAGGGGGTTAGGTTCTGTTACGCACATTACCAACAACCCCCATATAAAGGCAAACACTGGGCAGGACTTTCGGCAGTGCCCTGCCCGTCTCGTTCGGCGAACGACGCGGTTGGTGCTACCCGGGGGTGCCTTCCACGTCGCCGACACGCACCTCGACGGCGGCGCGCTCTTCCACGCGGTCAATGCGCCCGTCGCGTATCCACACGATACGGTCGGAGACGTCCACCATCTTGAGGTCGTGCGTGGCGGAGATGATGGTCACACCCTGCTCCTTGTTCAGCTGGCGCAACAGTTCGATAATCTCCTTCCCCGTGCGCAGGTCCAGGTTACCCGTTGGCTCGTCCGCCAGAATGATTTGCGGGTTGTTCGCCAGCGCACGGGCAATGGCTACACGCTGCTGCTGACCACCCGATAGCTCGCTGGGCTTGTGGTGCAGACGCTCGCCCAGCCCCACCAGCTTCAGCAGTTCGATACCGCGGTCAATGGCTTCATCGGTGGAGAGTCCGCCGAAAATCATCGGCAACATCACGTTCTCCAGCGCGGTCATCACCGGAATCAGGTTAAACGTCTGGAAGATGTAGCCGATGGTGCGACAGCGCAGGAACGCCAGCTCCTGAGCGTCCAGCTGCGCCATGTCCACGTCGTTGATGAATACCGAGCCGCTGGTAGGTTTGTCCAGTCCACCAATCATGTTAAACAGGGTGGACTTGCCGGAGCCGGAGGGACCCATGATGGAAAGATACTCTCCGCGCACGATATCCAGCGTCACACCGTTGAGCGCGCGCACCACCTGCGTGCCCATCATGTACTCTTTCACCACGTCCTTGCACCGCACGATGTATTCGGTGCCGGTGCTTACAGTTTGGTTCGTCTGCGGCTGAACCGCCATAGATGCACCCCCTTGTTAGACCTCCACGCGCAACGCGGCAGCAGCGGGCATCCGCGCCGCCACCTGCGCGGGGATAATAGTCGCTATCACCGAAAGCAATGTGCCGATAACTATCGAGTAAATGAGGTATAGCAATACCTCACCCGGAGAAATCCAGCCAAACACCTTAAAGCCCTCGCCGAACAGCTTGATGAGCACCACAGCGAAGACCCCTAAAAACCATCCGATGACGGAGGCGATGAACCCCACCAGGGCGGATTCGATGAAGAACAGCTCCACGATAAAGATGTCGTATGCCCCCAGGCACTTCATCGTGCCGATTTCCTTGTATCGCTCGGTCACCGACATGAGCATTGCGTTGGTGATACCTACCAGACAGACCAACAGGCTCATAATCACCAGCCAGGTCATGCGATACCTCTCGGAGGGGTCGGTAACCGCACCGGAATTGCGCTGGATCATCATTGCCGTCAGCACCGAAACCAGAAAGGCGATGCCCAGCACGGTACCTGCAGCGGTAATCACCGACCGCCAGAAGCGGATACGCACGCTCTGCATACTGATGTGGAACGCCACCCGGAACGGTAATTGCAGGCGTTCCACCTGACGCCCTTCTTTGTTCATGCCTTCTTCTTTCCTCCCCTTTTGAACGCCACCAGTCTGCGGTCTGCCAGCATCTTCAAGAACATGCTGACCGATGCTTCCACCTCACGACGGCTCATGCGCGTGCGTCTGCACATCTGCTGTACAATAGATTCTACCGTGTGTTCGCCGTCACACAGTTCCCACACCGCTGCGCCCACTTCATCCAGCTGGATATGGCGCACCGGCGGTAATCGAAAAGCCACTATCGCCCACCGAATCAACAGGCTGCGCTGCTCAACGGGCACTTTCAGCAACAGATCGCCGTCCTCCGTTCGCTCCCACTCCAACAGGGGGTTCCGTATCGGCACGGCGTTCAGCGCTTCCTGTCGTGATAGCACCGGCTTGGGCTTCACCGCCGGAATGAATTTGCCCACAAACTCTCGTATGCCCATTCCTCTTGCTATGTCGGGACGCGCTCCGCCGCGCCCACTTTGCGCAGGCTAAAGCCTGCGGCTACATTAATCTGCCACCCGTGGTCACGACGGAGCGTGCCCAACCCTGCTCACCTGTCATGCTAAGCGCAGGCTAAAGCCTGCGGCTACTACATTAGTCTGCCACCCGTGGTCACGACGGAGCGTGCCCAACCCTGCTCACCTGTCATGCTGAGCGTTAGCGAAGCATCTCTGCCCCTTCGCTTCGCTCAGGGCGACCGAAATCAATGACACCGCACGCTATCCACAATCTGCCGGAGTAGTTCCTCCGTCCCCCGCTCCACACGCACCGAATAGATGCGGTTACTTGGCTCGCAGTGCCATACCGCACCCCGAATCTCTTCCGGTCGGCGCAGAACCAGCCTCTCCACTTTCCGACGCAACCATACCGTTGGTGCACGACGCCATCCCACCAGCTGCACCGCCGGATGCCTCTCCACCTCACCCAACGTGTGCTGCGCCTTCATGCGCTTCCACTCGGTCGCCTGCAGTGCCCACTCTGCCAGCGTCCAGCGTTTCAGGGTCACGTCCGCAAGACCCCACCGCTCTACGCTCACTTCCGTATAACGGCTGCGGAACTGCAACAACAGGTAGCCCGACATCACCTGCGATTTCACCAGTGCAAACCGCTCCGGCAATCGCACCACCAACCCGAGCAAAGCCCACGTCCACCAGCCGTCTTCCGAGTGGTCTTGCACGGTGTCCAGCAACTGATTCGCTACGTTCACCACCGGGTCGTCCTTGTCGCCGCTCACCTGTGCGATGACCACCCGTCGGCATTGTGGACACTGCCGGATAAATCCACGCACCTTCCGGTCGGCGCGATAGTTGAACTCCAGCGCGTTTTCCCAATCTTCCGATGGCTTGATGCGTCCGGTAAAGGTCACTTTGCGCTTCTTCGCCTGACGCTCCACTAGGTTCAGGTAGGCGTCCAGTCGCTTGCGAACGTCCACCCCTTTCCTTGCCTGCGCCCAGCGCACCTCGGCGACCAGACTGCCGGGCGAATCGATGCGCAAATACCCCTCCTTTGCATCGCCTTGAAATCCGGTTACACTCCAGTCGGGAGGTACCCGCAGGCTGACCCCTTGCCACCCCACTATCTGCTCCGGCGCCAGCCCGTGTTTCACGCTATTCTCAGCCCTCGCCCTCTACGACTGCTGTTCAGTGCTCTTCTCGGTCTTCGCCGGTGCGGGATGAGCCGGTTCATCGTCCAGCACCTCGGAGGTGGCTTTCTTGAACTCGCGCAGGCTTTCGCCCACCGAGCGTGCCAGCTCCGGCAGTCGGCGCGCCCCGAACAGCACGACGATGATGACGATAATCGGTAACGCTTCCTGCCAGCCGAAATACATCTGGATTACCTCACTCATCGAACTCCTCCACAGCACGTCTGTGCCTCACCTCTATTCTATCACATTTAGTAGGGCAAATACGACACCGACCGCCCGATGATAGCCAGTGCGATAGCCGCCATACCGATGAGCCCCATGCCGCACGAGAACCCCGCCAGCAGCACCGGCGCCCATAATCGCCACTGCTCTGCGCCAAAGCGGCGGGCGAAGTAGCGATGTCCTAAAATGGTACCGAACAGCATGGGAATGGTATGGTGTGGTAGCGCGCCGATACCACCCACGAAACCGTAGTAGAACAGCAGGGGCAGTCTCAAGGCAGAGAATATCGCAAACAGCGCAATACCGCCGGTGAATCCACCGACAATGTAGTCCGTGCGCAACGCTCGCAACAGCCACTGCCCCGTGCTACTGCCCTTCAAGTTAATCTGTTGCCACAGCGCGTTCATCTGGGCGTGCAACGGCCAGAACTTCTGCGCGTACGGATATTGCGCGGAGGGTATCTGGCTGGTATGCCAGAAGAACGCCCAGAACAGGAAGCTCGCCAGCAGCACCACCGGCAGCATAAACGCTTCGGCGTACAGGATGCTGGTAAATCGCGTGCCGGTGAGTTCCACCTCGCGGAAGCGTTGCGCCGCCCAGCCGTGGTCCGCCAGAGGCATGGGCGCATACCAGATGTCCACCCGGTCGTATCCTGTCTTCAGGATGGTGGCTTCGCGCAGGTAGGGGAAGCTCACGCCCTGTCCGGTCAGAGCGATCATACGTGCCGAGATATACGAGTTAATCGGCGTCCACACCAGCCCGAAGAAGATGAAAATCCATAACGGGAAGCCCGGCACCAGCTGATGGGCAATCGTGATGACACCAATGGTGGCAATCAGCCACGCACCGATGGCGAGGTACACCGTGTTTGCCCTGTCACCACGCCCAGCAGGTATCTGCGAGAAGCTCCGGCGGTTTGCCACCAGCTGCTTGCGAAAAACCAGAACTCGCACCACCGCCACGATACCGATGAACGCCACCGCCAGCTGCACCCCGATGCCCACGCTCAGCCAGAAGTTCATGTTAACCGTCAGCGAGGTCTGGATGGTGCTCATGCCCGGATACCAGTCAGGAAGCAGCCCCATCCTTTGCAGAATCGGGTTGGTGAACACCTGACACAGGATGCTGGCAGTCGCGCTACCGATAACGATGGGCGCGGGAATGACAAAGCCCACCAGTACCAGCCCCAGGTCGCCCGACAAGCCGGTCAACGCCGCAGGCAGAATGTGTTCGGTGTTCGGCACGAGGTCAAAGAAGGGTATCGGGATGAGCATGAACGCCTTGCCGAATAGCACGCTGGTGAAGATGGGAATAGCCAGATAGAAGAAGCCATAGACCAGCCCAATGACCGCGCCGGTAGAGAACACGCGCCAGCGCCACGACTCCTCTTTGCGCCCGGCTTCTGCCAGAGCGGTCGCACCCGACGCGGCAACCGGCGCCATCGGGAAGGGCAATCGCTCCACGTCATTGGTGATGCGGAACAGCGTATAGCCCAGTCCCATCCACATCATGCGCCCGAAGATTTCGTTGGTCACCAGCAGCACAATCGGGATGAGCCAGTCGCGGTGGAAGAAGGTACGGTGCAGAATCGCCAGGCTATCCGGACGCGGCACCGCCCACGTGGGAATCTGGTCCGCTATTGGTGTGGCAGGCGGCGACTGGATGAAGTACTGGTTCCATATCAGCCAGCCAAACGGGCCGCCCGACAGACCGATACCGCCCGACATCAGCACCGTCAGCGACGACGCCACATAAAACAGGATGTAAATCTCCTGCTTTTTGAGGGGCGCGAACGAACGCCTTGCCACCTCCGCGAACAGCACGATGGTCACCCACTGCGCGGCAGGTCCAAGCCCTTGTCCCGCCACCAGCCCGAGATACAGCGCACCGGGCAACATGATGAAGGCGATGAACAGGGTACCGATGGCAGTGCGAACGGTAAACCCCTCTTCAAAGCGTTGCCCAACCTCTACCGATTGTGTTTCCGCGGTTTCACGCGCTAAGGCGATTTCATCCCGGATTGCCAACGGTATGAACCCTCCTTTGACGTTGTTACCTCAGCCACTCTATCACCCGAATCAACAACCCGCAACCAACTACGGTCAGGAACGCCCACAGGCTCAATCTCCGCCACCGCTCCGTCTTTTCCGATAACGGCAGCACAAAGTGCGTCCACA
>CALJAP010000132.1 GCA_938027655.1 uncultured bacterium
AGGGTCGTCTTCGCGCAGCGCCTCAATTCGTACCGGCTGTGACGAGCCCAACCAGTCCTCCAACTCTACAAATCCCTGTAGAGCATACCCCTCACTCGGCGCGGGCTGCCGGGGCAACGCAGGGTCAAACGGTTCCGCGCCTATCTGCCCGAAATTGCGCAACACAATGCCGTAGTCCAACAGGGCGTTTTTCAGAAGCGCATGGCGATTTTTCTGAGAGGCAGGAGGCACCTGCGCTTCCATACGAACAACCGCGCTCCCCTCTTCTCGTAGCACTGAGAGGGGGGCAGGCAACAGTATAGTATGCTCTATGCATTCTGCCTGACGGCATTGCGGATGTCTATCAGGCGTTTCATGACATGGTGCAGGTTGCCCTGCCACTCGCGCGTGCCGAAGGCGTCGTGCAGGTCTTTGTACAGCGCGAAGAGCTCGCGGTACACCGCCTGCGCCTGCGGGTTCGGTTCGTAGGCGACATCTTTCAGCCCGCACATCGCCGCCTGTGCCTCCTCGAAGGTGGCGTAACCGCCCGCCTCCTTTCCGGCTACCACCGCGCCCGCAATCGCCGCGCCCAGCGCACACGTCTGTGAGGAGCGAGCCAGTCGGATGGTGCGTCCGCTCACGTCCGCCAGAATCTGCATTACCAGCGGGTTCTTCTCCGCCACGCCTCCGCACGCAATCACGTCTTGAATCCTCACGCCGTACTTCTCCAGCTGGTTCATAATCACCAGCGAGCCGAAGCAGGTGGCTTCAATCAGCGCACGGTAAATCTCTTCAGGGGTGGTGTGCAAGGTCTGACCCACCAGCAGCCCCACCAGCCGCTGGTCGCCCAGGATGGAGCGGTTGCCGTTGTTCCAGTCCAGCGCAAGCAAGCCCGATTGCCCCGGTTGGAGCTGCTGTGCCTTGACCGTCAACGCCTCGTGCGAGCCAAGGTCGGGTCCGCCCGGCTCGATGTAGTTCACGAACCAGTTATAGATGTCACCGAACGCGCTCTGTCCCAGCTCGATGCCGAAGTAGCCGGGCAGGATGGAGCCGTCCACGATGCCGGTGGTGCCGGGGATGTCCGCCAGCGGCTCGGTGTTGGGAACCACCATCATATCGCAGCAGGAGGTGCCCACGATTTTGACCAGCGTGCCCGGCTTGATGCCCGCGCCCACACCGCCCAGATGCGCGTCGAACGCCCCTACCGCCACAGGGATACCCGCTGGCAAGCCCAGCTTCGCCGCCCACTCGGCGGTGAGGCGTCCCGCAGGATGGTCGGAGGTATAGGCGACATCGTACAGGCGGTCGCGCAGCTGCGCCAGCTTCGGGTGCAGGGCAGAAAGGAACTCCTTATCGGGCAAGCCTCCCCACTGCGGGTTATACAACGCCTTATGCCCGGCGGCGCACACGCCGCGCAGCACGCGCGAGGGGTGGTCGTTGCCCGTGAGCACCGCCGGTATCCAGTCGGCACATTCCACCCAGGTATACGCAGCTTCGAACACATCGGGGTCGGCGTTCAGGCAGTGCCACACCTTTGCCCAAAACCACTCGGACGAGTAGGAGTTACCGCACTTGGCGAGGTATTGTGGGCGCATCCTTGCGGCGGTTTCAGTGATGGTCACCGCTTCTTCGGTAGAGGTATGGTCTTTCCACAGCCACGCCATCGCGTTCAGGTTGCTCTGGAACCGCTCGTGGAAGGCGAGGGGCACACCGTTCTCGTCCACCGGTAAGGGTGTGCTGCCGGTGGTATCTACGCCGATACCGATGACCTGTTCGGGCGCGAAGTCGGGGTCGTTGCGCCGGGCGTCTTCCAATGCGGCGCGTACCGAGACCTCTGCCCCCTGCAGGTAGTCGGCGGGATGTTGGCGGGCGAGGTTCGGGTCCGTGCTATCCAGCAGGATGCCCGCATCGCCATGGGGGTATTCAAACACGGATGTGCCCGCTTCAAAACCATCGTGAACGCGCACCACGAGGGTACGCACGGAGTTTGTGCCGAAGTCCAGCCCAATCACGTATTTCGGTTGCATCGCTTGCCCCTCCTGACGGTGGTCGCTTGTCAGGAGCAGCTTCGACAGGCAGGGTGAGGGTTCCTCTGGAAGTATACCCACTGTCCTGCACCCAACACCGCAATATTGCAGAGCATCCACCGCCCACTTCAGTGGAAATACACCTACACAAACCCAGCCACACTGCCATAATAGGAGAACAGAAAGCGCAGTACCTGCATGCCTCTGGAAGCAATCACAGGGGCAGACACTTTCTATTCAACAACCGGTATAAGGAGGAATCCTGTCAAATGGGCAACTTCTGTCGCCAAGGTCGCGGGAGACAGCTACTCAGTGCGGCTGCAGCCGTTATATTAACATGCTTCATCGTTACGACCTCTCGTGCTACTGGCGGATTTCCCCCCGAACTACTGTGGTTCCGCCCGGTACTCGATCCCGTTTCCCTCTCTTACTCGAGCAGTCAGCAAGTCATAGCCGTTCCTGCGAGACAGGGAACTATCGCCCTTTACAGGGTAAGTGACGGCATCCTGATGAGCGTCATTCCCGCCCATGACAACAGGGTCAACGCGGTGGCGTTCTCGCCGAATGGCAACCTGCTGGCTTCCGGCAGCGACGACATGACCGTCAAAATCTGGCAGGTTTCCGATTACGGGCGTGTGTTTAACCTACAGCGCACCCTTCAAGGGCATACCAGCTGGGTGAACGCGGTGGCTTTCTCGCCGGATGGGAGCCTGCTCGCTTCCGCCAGCAGAGACGGTACGGTGCGTATCTGGCAGGTAAGTGACGGCTCGCTCGTTGGGACGCTCAGCGGGCATAATGGCTCTGTCACTTCCGTCGCCTTCTCGCCGGATGGGCAATACCTCGCTTCGGGAAGCGAGGATCGAACTGTGCGCGTTTGGCAAGTCAGCAATGGAGCGTTGGTCAGGGAGCTGATGCGCCCCAACTCCCCTAATGATCCCCTACCGGCGCATGATTTCGCCGTCCGCTCGGTAGCCTTCTCTCCGAATGGTCAACGGATTGCCTCCGGAGGCGACGACAGGAACGTGCGTGTCTGGCAAGTGGGTGATGGCTCACTCGTTTACACGCTTAGCGGGCACAGCGGTTCTGTTACCTCCGTCGCCTTCTCGCCCGATGGGCAATACCTCGCTTCGGGAAGCGAGGACAGGCAGGCGATTATCTGGAGAGTGAATGATGGAACGCCGGAAAGAACTTTGACAGGACACACCTTTGCGGTGCGCTCGCTGACTTTCTTGGCGGGCGGAGGTCAGATCGCCTCCGGTAGCGATGACAAAACCGTAGGCATCTGGCAAGTGAGTAGCGGCGCTTTAGCGACGACTCTTGCCGAACATACCAATGACCCTACCTCTGTCGCAGTCTATCCTGATGACACGCGCATTGCATCAGGTGGCAAGGATGGTCTAGTCATACTGAGGGACCTGGTTACCGGTCGGGAGTTAAATGCCCTGTCGGTACACAACAATTGGGTTACTTCGGTTGCTTTTTCTTCCGATGGACAACGGATGGCAACTGCCAGTCGCGATAACACCGTACGGCTGTGGGATGCTCGCACAGGCGCCGGTCCTCTTGCCACACTCTCTCACCCCAACTGGGTACACCATGTTGCCTTTTCACCGGATAACACGTTGCTGGCTTCCGCC
>CALJAP010000133.1 GCA_938027655.1 uncultured bacterium
ATACATCTGCGCGATGCGGTAACAGTATCGCGCCTCGTTTTGTGGGTCTTCCTGAATAGCGCGTTGGTACTCCGCGATAGCCGCTTCCCTCCCCTTCAGTTGTTCATACAACGCTGCCAGCCCCTCACGCGCTTCCACAAAATGTGGGTCCAATTTCACCGCGTTCTCCATATGACGGGTGGCGGCTTCAAAGTCACTTTCATGGTACGCCTTGTCACTTAGGGCGAACTCCTCGTCGGCGCGTGCCGGTGCACTGCGCAGAACCCCAGCCTGGCGCAACCCCAGTACGCCGGCCATAATCACTGCGCCCAGCACTGCCAGCACCACAGCACGCCTCATGCCGTTGTCCATAACGATTAGCCCTCCCCTCTGGCTGACCGGAGGCGCGCTAAATCTCCATGACAACCGGAATCACCACCGGGCGACGCTTTAGCCGCTGTTTTACCGCCCGCGTCACCGCGCTACGCACATCCGCACGAACCGCGTCCCAGTCAGTTACTTCCGATACGTCTAACTCTTGCAGCTCCACCAGTACCTGCTGGCGCAAGTAATCGACAAACTGCGGCTCCTCTTCTTCGCTAACCGCCATGCCGCGAAGGGTTACGTCGGGACCCGCCAGTATCTCGCCGGTCTCCTTGTCGATGCTCACCACGACCAGCACCAGCCCGTCCTGCGCCAGGTGCTTGCGGTCGCGCAATACCACATCGCTGATGCCGCTGTTGCCCCCGCTGTCTACCAGCACCCTGCCCACCGGAACCTTCTCGCCGAACTTCGCGCCTTCCGGGTGCAGGTAGAGCGTGTCTCCCAATTCCATCAGGAAGATATTCTCCGCAGGGATATTCATCTCCCTTGCCATCCGTGCATATTGTACCGCCATTCGAGGCTCGCCGTGCATGGGGATAACGTACTTCGGGCGCACCAGCGCGAGCATCATCTTCAGCTCCTCTTGGTAGGCGTGCCCTGAGACGTGCACGGGCTGCATGGGCGGGTAGATAACATGAGCGCCCTTACGGATGAGGCGGTTCACCGTGCGCCACACCAGGCTCTCGTTGCCGGGGATGGGGGTGGCAGAGAGAATCACGGTGTCGCCCGGTTCGATCTGCACCGCCTTGTACTCGTCGCGCGAGATGCGGGTGAGGGCGGAAAGCGGTTCCCCCTGTGCGCCGGTAGCGAGGATAACCAGCTCGCGTCCGCTGTACTGCCCAATCTGGTCGGTGCGGATAAGCGTGTCCGGGGGCAACCACACATATCCCATCTCGATGGCGATTTCCAGATTCTGCTGCATACTGCGCCCTAGCACCGCTACCTTCTTGCCGTAGCGGGCGGCGGTGTCCAACACCTGTTGCATGCGGTGGATGTTGGACGCGAACATGGTGACGATGATTCGCCCCGGCGCCTCGCCAAAGATGCGGTCGTACGCCGCGCCTACCACGCGCTCGGAGGGGGTCACCCCCGGCTTTTCGGCGTTGGTGCTGTCGGAGACCAGCGCGAGCACGCCCTCCTCGCCCAGCTGACCGAACCGCGCCGCGTCGAAACGCCACTCGTCTATCGGCGTGTGGTCTATCTTGAAGTCGCTGACGAATACCACCCGCCCGACAGGTGTCTCGATGTTCAGCGCAACCGTTTCGGGGATGCTGTGCGTGACGCGCAGCGGCTCCACAAGGAAGGAACCTATCGGGATGCGGTCGCCGGGTGCATACTCCCGCAGGTCGAGCTGGGAAAGGGGCAATCGCTCACTCAGCTTGGTGCGTACTAGCCCCATTGTCAGGCGCGTGCCCCATACCGGCACGTTGATTTCGGACAGCACGTAGGGTAGCGCGCCCACGTGGTCCTCGTGCCCGTGTGTGAGCACGATGCCGCGCACGCGGTCGGCGTTCTCACGCAGGTAGGTGATGTCGGGTATTACGATGTCCACGCCGTACACGTCGTCAAACGGGAACGCCAGACCACAGTCGACCACCAGCATCTCCCCACCGAACTGCACCACGGTGAGGTTCTTGCCGATTTCGCCAGTGCCCCCCAGCGGTATCAGCGCGATGCTCTCCTCGTAGGGAAAAGTGTGCTCGTTCACTGCAGTAACCCGTAGTCTCTCAAGGCTTTTCGGATGGTCTCCTTCTCCTTTTCATTTGCTTCCACCAGCGGCAGGCGTACACCGCCCACATTCGCCCCCATCATATTCAGAGCCGCTTTCACCGGCACGGGATTCGTGGTGCAGAACAGCGCTTTGAACAGCGGGAGCATTCGGTGGTGGAGTTTGGTAGCTTCCTGTGGATGCCCCGCAAAGAAGGCATCGCACATGCGGCGGATGTCGCGTCCGACCACATGCGATGCCACGCTGACCACGCCCACTCCGCCTACCGCCAGCAACGGCAGGGTCAGCGAATCGTCGCCGCTGTAGACGAGGAAGCCTTCGGGCGCGTTGGCGCAAATCTCGGACATCTGGTTGAGGTTTCCGCTGGCTTCCTTCACCGCCACGATGTTGTTTATCTCTGCCAGACGCAGCAGGGTAGCCGGCTCGACGTTGACCCCGGTGCGCCCCGGGATATTGTATATCATCACCGGCAGGTCTACCGCGTGAGCGATGGTCTTAAAGTGCTGATACAACCCTTCCTGAGAGGGGCGGTTATAGTAGGGGGCGACGAGCAGCAAGCCGTCCACCCCGGCGCGTTCCGCCTCCTGACTCAGGCGCACCGACTCGGCGGTATCGTAGGTACTGGTTCCCGCCAGCACCGCCGCCCGGTGGCCCACTGCCTCCTTGACCTTGCGGAACAGGGTCACCTTCTCCTCATGGGTGAGGGTTGGCGACTCGCCGGTGGTACCGCTCACCACCAGCCCAGTGGAGCCGGTCTGCACCAGCAGCTCCGCCAGCGCCTGCGCCGCGTCGATGTTGACTTCCAGTTCCTCATTAAACGGGGTAACCATCGCGGTCACCACCGGTCCCCAGTTCACCTGCATCGCTTCCTCCTTACAGCCACCCTCTCTCTATCATTCCTTCTGCGATCTGCACCGCGTTGAGCGCGGCGCCTTTCAGCAGCTGGTCGCCGCTGACGAACAGGTCTAACGCCATCGGGTTAGAAAGGTCTTCGCGAATGCGCCCCACCAACACCTCTTCGCGCTCGCTCGCCTCGATGGGCATGGGGAAGTGGTTGCGCTCGCGGTCGTCCACCAGCTTCACGCCGGGGAACGCGCTCAATGCCTCGCGCGCTTCCTGCACGCTGGGGCGACGTTCGGCGAACTCGATATTGATGCTTTCCGAGTGCGCCCGCAGCACCGGCACGCGCACGCAGGTGGCGGTGATTGCCATCTCCGGCTCGTGCAGGATTTTGCGGCTCTCGTGAATCATCTTCCACTCCTCCTCGTTGTAGCCCCACTGGTTGATGGCGGAGTTATGGCTGAAGAGGTTGAAGGCTATCTGATGGGGTAGTACGCGCGGAGTGACCTCCTTGCCCTCCAGCACGGCTGCCGTTTGGTCTATCAGTTCCTGCATCGCCTGCGCGCCGGCACCGCTGGCGGACTGGTAGGTGCTCACCACCACGCGCCGAACCCTGCTCAGCCTGTGCAAGGGGGCAACCGCCATCAGCATGATAATAGTGGAGCAGTTCGGGTTGGCGATAATGCCCTGGTGTTCGCGGGCGTCTTCGAGATTAATCTCGGGCACCACCAGCGGTACCTGTGGGTCCATGCGGAACGCGGAGGAGTTGTCGATGACTACTGCGCCCGCGCGCACCGCCGCCGGTGCGAACTGTCTGCTGCGCGATGCCCCTGCCGAGAAGAAGGCAATCTGCACACCATCGAATGAGTTTTCGGTTAGGCGTTGCACGGTGAAGGTTTCCCCTGCGAAGGTCAGCTTCTTGCCTTCCGAACGCTCGCTGGCGAGTAGGCGCAACGAGGCGATGGGAAAGCGGTGTTTTTCCAGCACACGCAAGAACTCGGTGCCGACTGCGCCGGTCGCCCCGGCGATAGCCACATGGTATCCAGAACTCATCCTCCCTCTTCCTCTCCGTTTTTGAACAGTAATAGTTTATCCGTTTTTGGGAGGAAGGTCAACTTTCGCCGGGTGCGCGGTGCACCTCAATTGCCGCGCCTATCATCTTTTCCGTAATCGCGTTCAATCTCGTCCAATCGTCCATCCACACTACCCCATTTTTCACCACAGAGGACACAGGGCTTTTTCTCGGTGCTCTCTGGGGTTTGTTCCACTCCCTGTGATCAACATATCCTCGGCAGTTGTTCGCCGCTGAGCATGTCCACCACGCGCGAGGTGCCGATGACGCTGCGTAGCACCACCGTGCCTCTCGGTGAGACGGTGACCTCGCCCACCACCTGCGCCCCTGCGCACACCTCGAACCGTCGCAAGAGTTCCACCGCCTTGTCCGCCTGCGCTCCGGGCACGAACGCCACAAATCGCCCCTCGTTGGCAACGTACAGCGGGTCAAAGCCCAGAATCTCACACGCGCCGCGTACGTCCTCACGCACGGGGATGTGTGATTCCTCCAGCTGGATGCCTACCTGCGCGCTTTCGGCAATTTCTACCACCGCACTCGCCAGTCCACCTCGCGTCAAGTCGCGCAGGCAGTGTACTTCGATACCCGCCTCTATCAACGCCAGCACTGGCTCCGCCAGCGGGGCGCAATCGCTCTCAATCGCGCTTTCGAACTCCAGTCCTTCGCGCACCGCCATCACCGCGATGCCGTGCCTGCCGATGTCTCCGCTCAGAATCACCGCATCGCTTGTCCGCACCGACTGCGGCGCGATCAGCAGGTCATGTTCGATGACCCCCACGCCGGAGGTGTTCAGGAAAACGCCGTCGCCCTTGCCCCGGTCCACCACCTTCGTATCGCCGGTGACAATCTGCACCCCTGTCGCCTGAGCTGCCTCGCGGATGGAGAGCACCACCTGCCACAGCGTCTCCATCGGCAGACCCTCTTCCAGAATCATGCCCAGGCTGAGGTACAGCGGGCGTGCTCCGCTCATGGCGAGGTCGTTTACCGTGCCGTACACCGCCAGCTTGCCGATGTCTCCGCCCGGAAAGAAGAGCGGACGCACCACATACGAGTCGGTAGTGAAGGCGAGGCGCGCGGTGGGCAGTTGTAGTCGTGCGCTGTCGTGGCGTGTGCGCAGGTTGTCGCCGCCGAAGGTGGCGACGAACATCTTTTCGATAAGCTGATGCATCAGCCTGCCGCCGCCCCCATGCGCCATCACCACTGCCGGATACTGCTGGATGGGGATAGGGCAGGTGAGGTGAAAGTTTTGTGCTGGCAAAGTAGACAAATGACGAGTACCTCCTGACAGTTCGCCCGGCATTTCCTCGTTTGATCGCGTTGGTTACACCCCTTATTCTCTCAAACCGCGGAACAGCCCATGAGCTCCTGAACAGCTTCTACGAACTCTATCGCCGCTGAGATTGCCTCTTCTGCCTGCTCTTTGGAAACATGTGCCGTGCCGCCGTAGTCTGCGATACTTCGCAGTTCGAACAGCCAGTTCAACCGCTTTCCTTGCTCACGGCTCAGTCTACCCGACTTCACGAATCGCTGATGTATAGAAGAGATGACCGAGCTATGCTTGCTGTATTCCAGTCCTTCATTCAGCAACAGCGCTGTAGCAGCGTAGAAGGCGGCATAGTACGCACGAGAAGCCGCAAAATCGTGAAAACCTGTCATCCACAATTGGCGGGCTGCCTCGATAGACTGCCTCGCGCGCTGGAGATAAGCCGCGATTTCATCCGCGTACAGTTCGCTCACACCAGCACTCCTTCCCGTTTTGCGTTACGGTACAGCTGGAGTTGCCCTCGCTCGAAGTCCTGCAAGCACACAGGTTTTGCGGAAATCAATCGTTTGCACTCCAGCTGCACAGGATAGAGCAGGTCTACAATCTGTCGGACCTCCTCAAAAGTGTTAAAAGCACCGTGCAACAAAACGAGCAGGTCAATATCGCTGTCCGCTTGCGGTCGCCCGCGCGCCACCGAGCCATACAATACCATTCCGGCAAAGCGTTCACCATAATGTTGAGCTAATATAGATTTACATCGGTAGACCACTTTCTCAACAGACCGTGTCATCACTTTCCTCGAGGTAGGCACCAGGTGAACACCTCCACCAGCGGGCTTTATTTTGCGCTCTGTGTAGCATCAGATGGGTAATCATACGATGCATCATTCACCGTTCATTATACAGTTTCCTGCAGAGCAGGGCGCTCAAGAAGTGTACCAACTTATCCCATAATATCGAACGTATGGAGACTCTGGTAAACATCACCGCGATCGCGGTTGGTTCCGTTTTCACGCTCTGGGCGATTGCGCGGGCATGGGGTATGCGCCACGCCGTGCAGCAGGCAGGATACTGCAACCTGTTACGCGTACTGCTCGCGCTGATGTTCTTCTTCTTTTTAGGCTACCTGTTTAGCATCTGGGCTATCGTCACGCAACATTCTGAATGGCTACACTCTGCCGTGGCATTCATTTTCCTGTTCGGCAGCGTTTTCGTGCTGCTGACCGTCTGGTTGGCACAAAGCACATCCAGCAAGCTGAAGCAATACAGCCAGCATCTGGAGCAGCTGGTGGAGGAACGCACTCAGCACCTTCAGGTCGCCCTGCACGAGCAGGAGCTAGCTCGTCGCTACTTTAGCCAGTTGTTTGAGGGCTTGCCTGTCGCCTGCTTTACCTACGATAGGGATGGTGTTATTCGCGATTGGAATGGTGAGGCGAGAAGCTTGTATGGCTTGACAGCGGAGGAAGCGGTAGGGAACAACATTTACACGCTGTTCTGCCGCCCTGAACAATTAGACTTGGCAAGGCAGACAATCGTTCGCGTGTTCGCAGGAGAGTCTTTCCGCGAGATAGAGTGGCAATACACGAAGGACAGTGGGGAAACGCGCTGGTTGTTGTCCAGCACTTTCCCGCTGACCGATACCGAAGGCAACGTGGTCGGCGCTATTAGCGCAAGCATCGACATCACCGAACGGAAACAGCAGCAACAGCTTATCGAGGCGCAGCGCGACGAGCTCGAGGCGCAAAATGAGAATCTTCAGCAGATTACCAACCGCCTGGCAGAGGCAAATGCCCAGCTCGAGCGCATGGCAGTAACCGACGGTCTGACCGAACTGCCCAACCATCGCGTGTTCCGCGAGAGGTTGTGGCGCGAGTTCCTATGGTCCTTAGAGCATGACCAACCGCTGTCGGTGCTGTTGCTGGACATAGACCATTTCAAGCAGTTCAACGACACCTACGGTCATCAGGCGGGTGATGAGGTGCTGCGCAAGGTGGCCTCTGTTCTGCGCCAGTGCTGCGAGGGCACATCGTTTCCTGCTCGCTATGGAGGGGAGGAGTTTGTGGTCATCTTGCCAGACATGGACGAGGATGTTGCCCTGCGGTTTGCGGATACGCTGCGACAGGCGATTGCCGACACTCCTTGCTGCTATCGTCAGATTACCGCCAGCATCGGCGTGGCAACGGTTGCACTACATACGCTCAATCCCGATAGCCTTGTTGAGGAGGCAGACCAAGCGTTGTACCTCTCGAAGCGTCGCGGTCGTAATCGCGTCACACACGCCGCCAGGGAGGGTATTCGCATTGCCGACATCCCCGCCGATGAGTGGAATGAGCGCGTGCAGCAGGCGATACGCGATGCAGGAGGGTATGCGGTGCAACAGATTATCAGCCAGATGATTTACGACCATTTGCAGGCTCTGCGCCGCGCTCGCTGCGCGGTGAAGAGCGGAACCGCTGACCAATGCCTGCCTGGAGGGGACTGTCGGTTCCAGATGTGGAGCGAATACGCTGCAGGATGCGCTCACTTTACCAGCAACCACCTGCAGGGTCTGTCCGAATTACACGAACAGTTTCACCGGTTGTTAGGGAGGGTGCAGGAGGAACTTTCACCAGAGGCACTGACGCAACTACAGCGTTGCGGTCAGCAGCTCATCGATGCTTTGCATGAGGTGCTCGTGGTTATCCCACGCGCGGCTTAGCCTCTCGCCGATACTTGAAGTACGCGGCACACGCGCCTTCGGCAGAGACCATCGTCGCCCCCAGCGGGTGTTCGGGCGTACAGCGTGTGCTAAAGGCTGGGCATTCGTAGGGCTTCTTCACCCCTTGCAGGATCAACCCGCTGATGCACTCGCCCGCTTCTTCCACGTTGCCCGTATTCAGCGCAAACCGTCTTTCCGCGTCGAACTGCCGGTACGGCTCGCGCAAGCCCAGTCCGCTCTGCGGTATCTCGCCGATGCCTCTCCACTTGCGCGGGACCACCTCGAACACCTCACGTATCAGCTCCTGCGCGGGGCGGTTTCCCTCGCGGCGCACCGAACGGGCGTACTGGTTCTCTACTTCCGCGCGTCCCTCCTCCAGCTGCTTGACGCACAGGTAGATGCCCTGCAGGATGTCCACCGGTTCGAAGCCGGTCACCACAATGGGCACATGGTACTTCGTCGCAATCGGTTCGTACTCCGTGTAGCCCATCACGGTACACACGTGCCCCGCCGCGAGGAAGCCCTGCACGCGATTTTGGGGTGAGCTCAGTATCGCTTCTATCGCAGGGGGAACCAGCACATGCGAGACAAGGATGGAGAAGTTGGTAATGCCCTTCTGCTTCGCCTGGTACACTGCCATCGCGTTGGCGGGGGCAGTGGTCTCGAAGCCGACCGCGAAGAACACCACCTGTTTCTCGGGATTCTTCACCGCCAGCTGCAGCGCATCTAGGGGGGAGTACACGATGCGCACATCGCCTCCCGCCGCTTTGGCGGAGAGCAGGTCGCCCCGCGTGCCCGGCACGCGCAGCATGTCGCCGAACGAGCAGAAGATGACACCCGGTTGCGACGCCAGCTCCACCGCTTTGTCTATCAGCTCCACCGGCGTCACGCATACCGGACAACCCGGACCGTGTAGCAGGGTAATCTGCGGCGGCAACAGCGCGTCGATGCCGAATTTCATGATGGCGTGTGTCTGCCCACCGCAGATTTCCATGATGGTCCACTCGCGCGTGACCGTTTTGCGGATGGCTTCTGCGAAGCGTTTGGCGGCTTCGGCGTCGCGATACTCCTCAAGAAACCTCATGTGGGTTGCTCCTGCAGCTCGCCCAGCTCCTCCATCTGGCGAAGGTACTCAAACACCTCCTGTGCTTCCTGTTCGTCCACGATGCTGATGGCGAAGCCTACATGTACTATCACGTAATCGCCCACTTTCGCCTCGGGCACGTAGGCGAGGTTTACCTCTTTCACTATCCCGCCAAAGCTCACTTTACCCATGCGGGTGAGCGGGTCATCTCCCTCAATGCTCAGTATCTGCCCCGGTATCGCCAGGCACATGGTTTGTCCTCCAGGTAGATTGGTACTAGTATACCACGATGGGAATGTAGAGCGTAACCGGACTGCACCTGCCAACCTCAGCAGGCATACGACGGGGGCGTAGCGAATATCTTACTTGCTTGCTACATGTTCATTGAGACGTGAGGCGAAGAGCAAGGACAACCTTCTATGGATTGCAAACAGATACGCTTCTCTCGTCACGCAGTGGAACGCTCGTTTGAGCGTGGTATTCTACCCGATCATGTGGTGCAGGCTATTGCGATTGGAGAAGTCATCGAAACGTATCCTGAAGATGAGCCATATCCGTCTGTGTTGGTGCTGGGGTATATAAAGGGACAGCCTATCCATGTTGTTGTAGCGATTGATGTGGCAACTGGGATATGCATTGTCGTAACCGTTTATCACCCCGACCCCAGTATCTGGGCAGAGGATTTCAAAAGGAGGAGGTAACCCGTGTATTGTGTTATCTGCAAGAATGGGCAGACAGCGCCGGGGGTAGTCACCGTGACACTAGTGCGCGGTGAGACCACCGTTGTCATCAAGGGAGTACCTGCCGAGGTGTGTCAGAACTGTGGGGAGTATTATCTCTGTGAAGCCACCGCGCAGAAAGTATATCAGCAAGCGGAAGATGCGGTGAAGCGACATGCCGAAGTGGAGATCATACGTTTCGCAGCGTAGCAACGGTTCTATACGTCAGTCGCCCTCCGAACGCCCCACAGGATGGAGCGGTAGTACGGTTCATCCAGAGGAGTGATATTCACGCCGACGCCGCCAGAGGAGTGAATGAAATGCTCGCCATCGACAATCATTCCTACGTGCGTAACAGTGCGTCGGTGCGGGTCGTTTCCGCCTGCGAAAAAGATAAGGTCGCCCGGCTGCACGTCCGAGGGGGATACCTCGATGGTGCGCCCGAACTCTGCCTGCAGGTCGGCGTCACGGGGGATAACCAGTCCGCACATTCGGTACACCAGTTGCACGAAGCCCGAGCAGTCCAACCCAAAGGGGGAGCTGCCGCCCCATAAGTACGGCACGCCCAGCAATCGCCTGGCGGTGTACACCAGCGCGTTCTGCCAGCCTGCACGAGGCACCACATACCGCTCGGTGCTCTCTCCCCGCGAAATCACCATGCCCTCTACCCGCAACGAACCGATGCGCGTGACCGTGACCCATTGCGAGGTCACATCCTGCACCGACACCCAGCCTTCGCGTCCATCGGGCAGGCGCACGTGCAACCAATCGCCATGCCACTCCTGCCCTTCCAGCCATGCGCCCATCGGGGCGATGGTGAGGTGTGCAGAGTGGATGTCCGGTTTCTCACGCACGAACGCCCACAGCGCGTTCACACGGTGAGTATGTGCCGGCGTAGGATATTGCTCATCTTCGCCCAGCAGCCGAATCTGCTTCGTGTGTACCCATCCTGAGTAGTTGTCATCGGTTTGCACCTTCAGCCAGTTCTCGTCGGGGGCGGGCGGAGTGGAAACAAGCAGGGTGTGCCCGAGTATGGTTTGCGACACCTGCTCACTCTCGCCGTTGGGCTGGGCGTGCATTTTAACCACGTTGTGGGTCACAACCGCTCTGGGCAACTTTGAAACCTCTCAAAATACCGTACTTTACACAGCTATCGGGCTGGGCGGAACATCCTATGATAAAGGTGGCTACGCGCCACGCAGCCGATGCGGTGGGCGGGACAGCGGAAGAGCCGGTGGAGAACGTCGGGCGCCGTCGTCCCGCCCCTTTTTTCGCCCCTTTAAAACGCGAAGAAGTCGGCGATGCGCTGGGCAAGGAACAGGTCGCCATCCACCAGCACCTGTCCGCTCATGTAAGCCTGGTCGGCTGCCATCCTGCCCTCCACAATCGCGAGGAAGGTCTGGGCGTTGGTGTTCACGGTGACGTCTGCCTGCGCACCGGACGCGCCTTTGCGGATGGTGCATTTGCCGTCGGCAATCACGATTTCCCACACGCCGCCGCCTTCGCCGGTGATATTGAAACGGTATGTTACCTTCGCCCCTTGCGCCCGCTCGGGACGGAAGCGTGATGGCAGGGCGTCGAAGAAAGCAGCCACCTTAGAGGATGCGGTGACCGGTGGTGACTGCTGTGCCATGGCGAGGATCTTCTCGGTAACCACGCGGCCCGCTTTCTCACCGATGCTCATACTGGTTTCGTAGCTGTACAGCTTCAGCCCGTAGTCTGCTTCGGTGAGGATATAGCCCAGCTCGTCGTTCGCCAGTCCGATGACCAGTTTGGGATTGCCTTTCATGTGTCGCTTGATCTGGAAGCCGATATTGGGCAACGCCTCGCCGGGGATAGTGACCATCTCCACCGGTCCCAGCGTGACGTGCATCACTTCGGTGGTAACCTCGTCGGTTTGCAGAACCGGCTCAGGGAAGATGCCTGCCTGCGCAGCCTGCTTGAACCTCTCGTTCTCCAGCGGGATGGTGACTTCAGCTCGCTGAACGGCAAGAGGGGCTTCTCTCACGGTGGTTGCGTTTTTGAGCGCGTTGAGCGCGGCTTGTCCCAGCGCGTTCCCCACACGCTCGCACTCTCTCCAGTCGTTACCGGGCGAGTCCACGGTAACCATGCCCCCCTGAGCGCCGTTCAGGAAGAGAGCGATGCCGCCTTCTGTGCCCTCGATGGTCTGGCGCATGTAGTGCACGATGTCAGAGGTGAGCGAGCGGATGTTCATCAGCTCGGGATGCACCGCGTAGTTCACGATGGTAGCGATGGTCTTGTTGTCGTTGGCGTTGCGCAGCTGCAGTACCGCAATGGACGTATCCAGTATCTCCGCGACACGTACGTTGCGCGAGACGCCCATTACGCCCTCCGCGCTGGCAACACGCAGCACCGCCGGCTGCAGATTTTTCGCTGCCTCCTCAATGGCGTCTGCCACCTTTTGTTTCATCTGGGCGTACCACTCTTTATCCACACCCGACACGCCCTGCTCCGGCTGTCCCCACAGACCGATGCTGTCGGGACCGCTGTGCGTGTGGGTCGCAGCGATGATAATGTTCTCTGCGGGCACAGAGGTCACTTTACTGCGAATATCCTTGACCGCAGGGTTCAGCAACCCGATCAAATCGCAGGAGACGATAGCCATTTTGGTATCGCCCGCCTGAATGACCACCGCACTGGCGTACACGTCGTCGTGTACCTCTTCGGCGCGGCGGTTGGCGCTGTATCCCGCCAGATAGGGCAGTTTGTCCGGGGTTATCTTAACCCGAGCGGCTCCTGCTTGTAGGGACTGCGCCCACGACGCAGACAGCGACAGGAGCGTGAACAGCAAGGTTGACACAAGCATCGAAACCAGATGGAACATCGATTCTATCCCTCCCCTTCCTCGCTTGAGGATGTGTTTCTTTTACCGCGATTCGCGCGTTGTCGCCCGAATCCTGCCTTTACACCGCATTTCCCTCCGCCAGCAGTTGCAGCTGGGTTTGCCACTCGCCCGGATAGAAAGCGTCGATCCTGCCGTCTGCATAACCGATGAAAGCGGGTTCCTCTGCAGGCTGCCCGCCCTCATCGAAGGTGAGGATGGTTAGCTTGCCGCTATCCTCTTTGAGCTCGATATAAAGATACGCGCCACAGTACATGCTGAGATCCGAGCGAGGAACCCATGTACCGTGCTGGTGTACCACCTTGCGGGCGAGGGTGTAAATTCGCCGTGCTTCTTCAGGGTTGATGGCATCCATCGCAGCACCTCTCCGGGTTGTCGCAGATATGGGTACACGATAGTCCCTATTCGTACCGCCTAGTTAGGGATTCTTGCAGGAACAGGCAAAAACCTGCTCGGGCAGAGCGTTATCGTGTGCCTGCGCCCCGCTTGAATCGCGCCAGCTGCACCTCAGGCTGCACGATGGCAGTGTTGCCCGTTCCTAACCGCAGGGTCATCGTCTCCACCTCTACCTGCACGAAGCGGTCGCTATCCACTTTTTCCTTCTCCCGTAACCGACGGCGGAAATCTGCCAGTGTCTCGCCCGGCTTGCTGAGCCACAGGTCGCTCAGCCTGCGCACCGACCCAAACCGAGGCTTCTCGCACGCCCAGTGCCGGGTGACCGCCCGCTTCGTCTGCACCCATATCCTCTCGGATGACAGTGCCTGTGCCACGTCTATTGGGAAGAAGGGGGGAATCAGGTCCCCCACAGGCAGTTTGACCACCGGTGCGAAGTCATTGATGACAACTTGCTGTCCTGACAACGCTCGCAACTGTGCTGCTGAAGGTAGAGCCGTCAACAGCCTCCATATTCCCTCGGCGGTGCCTTCTGCATAGGTCAGAGAAGATAGCGTATCGTAAACCACAGCCCGGTAATCGCCCTCTTCGCCAAAGCGGTCTGCCTCCGCAGATGCCCATAAGCCCAGGGCGCGTTGCTGGAAGGGGCTCAGTTTGGCAATCTCCTGCAGGCTCTGCACGCGCAGACCAAACCATCCGTCGGCGTTCAGCCAGCGGCGGATGAGGGCAGCCGGTACGTCGCAGAGGCGTCGCTCGTAGCGGTTCTTTGCCGAGAAGAGCAGGATATTGCGCTCCCGCTGTGGCTGGTAGAAGTTCCGTTTCAGCAGTATCTGCAGAACCTCCTGCGCGTTCCTGCCCGCTCCCGACGGATACCACAATTGCATGGACAACGGATAATACTCTGCCACCACGTTCACCGGAACGGTCACCGACAGGCGGTAAAGCAGTTCGGGAACCGTGAGGTGTTTGGGGGGAGTGCCTTCTTCGGGCAGGGTGCGACGCAGTTCGTCAGAGGACATGAGGGTGCGTAGGTCGGTGGTGTCGTGGAGAGCGTATTTGCCGCCAACCGGCAAGGGGGGCAGGGGAAAACCTGTGGATGAGCCGCCGCCTCCTCTCTCCGTGCGGGAGAGTACGCGTACATCCAGTTCGGAACTCCACGGCTCGTACCGCCAACGTAACTGTAAGACCTGTTGCCGTGCAGGATGCTCGGTCTTTACACCCGCCATCGGACTGAGCAGCGTTTCCTGTTGCTGTGGGGTGAAAACACTGCCCGGAACGTAAAAGTCCTCTCCTGCTACAAGGCGGTCGATGACTTCCGGCGTTAGTAACGTTGCGGCAACGCGCAGCTTTGGCAGGATAACGAACCCGTGTGCATAATGGTTGACAAGATTTCCGTCGGTTCTCTCCAGAGGTACCAATTCCTTTCCTGTCTCCCCGCGTTCGATGCGCCGTTGCGCCTCTGCCAGTGCCTGCGGCAATACGCGCTGGAGCAATCGTACGCGCTCTTCGAACTCCCCTCGCTCGCGTTGTGTCTGTGCCTGCGATTGGAATATCTCATAAACAGGAG
>CALJAP010000134.1 GCA_938027655.1 uncultured bacterium
CTGGCAGCAGGAGAAGGAGATTATCACCAGCATCCGCCGCATTAAGGAGCAGATTGAACAGGCGCGTCTGCAGGAGCAGGCGGCGGAGCGCGAGGGCGACCTCGCTAAGGCGGCGGAACTGCGATACGGCGTTATCCTCTCTCTGCAGAAGCAACTGGACGCCGAAACAAAGCGGCTGGAGGAGTTGCAGAGGCACATGAAGCTGCTGAAAGAAGAGGTAGACGCCGACGACATCGCCGAGGTGGTCAGCAAGTGGACGGGTATCCCCGTCTCGCGCCTGATGGAAGGCGAGATGCAGAAACTGCTGCACATGGAGGAGCGCCTGCGCCAGCGGGTGGTCGGACAGGACCATGCGATTGAGGCGGTGTCCAACGCGGTGCGGCGAGCGCGCGCGGGCTTGCAAGACCCCAATCGCCCTATCGGTTCGTTCATGTTCCTCGGACCGACGGGAGTGGGCAAAACCGAGCTCGCGCGTGCGTTGGCGGAGTTCCTGTTCGACGATGAGCGGGCGATGATACGCCTCGATATGTCGGAGTATATGGAGAAGCACTCGGTGGCACGGCTCATCGGCGCGCCGCCCGGCTACGTAGGTTACGAGGAAGGCGGTCAGCTCACCGAGGCAGTGCGCCGACGCCCATACAGCGTTATCCTGCTGGACGAGATCGAGAAGGCGCACCCCGATGTGTTCAACGTGCTGCTGCAGGTGCTGGATGATGGTCGCCTCACCGACGGCAAGGGGCGCACGGTGGACTTCAAGAACACCGTGCTGATTATGACCTCCAACCTGGGGTCACAGTATCTGGCAGAGAACGCCTTCCTGGATATGCAGGAGGCGCGGATGCAGGTTCTGGATGCGGTGCGAGCGCACTTCCGACCGGAGTTCCTAAACCGCATCGACGAGATTATCGTCTTCAATCCGCTGTCGGTGCACGAGATTAAGCAGATTGTGGACATCCAGATTCGCCTGTTGCAGCGTCGGCTGGAGGAGAAGCACATCGGGCTAACCGTTACCGACGAGGCGAAAGAGGTTCTCGCCGCCGAGGGCTTTGACCCCGTATATGGCGCACGACCGCTGAAGCGCGTGCTGCAGAAGCGCGTGATGGACGCTATCGCCATGAAGCTGCTGGCGGGTGAGTTCGCCGAGGGCGACCACGTAGTAGTAGATGCCCAGAACGGCGAGCTGGTCTTCAGCAAGCGCGTGGAAGCGGAAGTGGTAGGTTAACCAACATCACGGGGGCGACCGCAGAGCGGTCGCCCCCAACGGGTTGCAAACGCCCGCTCTACTATGTCTCCAAGGCAAAGTTCATCAGGAACAGCCAGCCGCGCGTCAGTAGCTCCGAGATACCTAGAAGTGTGCCGTACACTCCGTTCAGATACAGACGCGGATGCCACAGTTTGCCGCGTTTGAGCAGCTGCCAGGCGTCCTGCCACACAGCGCGCGACTGTCCCATCCGCAGGTGCAGATAGGTCACGAAAGCCACCACCTTCGCGATAGCGCGTTGCTGACGCTGTAGCTGCGCTTCCTTTGCCTGCGCAACGCCCTGGCGCCATTCGGCGGTGCGTTTGGTCAGCCACGTCGCACGCCATATTTTCTCAAACATCAGAAGCAATTTGAATATCCGCCATGATAGAACAACGGTATCCTTGGTGCGACGCCAAGCATACGCCAGTCTGCTCTCCATCGGGAAGGTGGAGCGGCGCTCGGTACGCCCCTTCAATCGCCAGAAACCGGTAATCATGGGATGCGCCTCTTCGCAGTGCGTCGCGTAAGCATACCAGACTGCGCTCTTGAAGATGCCCCAGTACGATTCCGGCGTTGCGCGGCTCAGTATCTTCGTCAGGTTTTCCACGGAGTAGAACCGCCTCCACGCCTCACGGTACACGTTAAACCACTCCTCTTTGCTCATGTTGGGGTGATTCTGCGCCGCATGGAAGCTGTCGTATTCGTTGAAGTCAGCGCTCATCCACTCGCCGCGCCTAGTCATCTCCAGATGGTCTACTGAACCGGGCAACGGAGTGAGCATGAAGAAGCTCGCCTGGTCCGGCTGTACATATTCCATCAGGGCGGTAATATCGCGCCGAACCGATTCCACCGTATCATGCGGGAAGCCGATGATGTAGCTGGTGTGCACTGCAATAGCGTGGCGATGCCACGCCTGTATCATCTCCTCATAGAAGTTCGTCTTGTTCTGCCCCTTCGACGCCGCCTTCAGGTTATCGGCGTTCAAGCTCTCCAGCCCGATGAACACCTGTGTGCAACCCGCCCGCGCCGCCAGGTCTACAAAACCCGGGAGGCGATAAGAAGGCACATCCACTTGCATCATGAAGGTAATGCGCATTCCCTCTTGCTCGCGCATCCGGATGAGCCGTTCGAAGATTTCACGCCACTGCGGGTTGCGAGACATGTTGTCGTCGGTGAAGAAGTAGTGTTTAATGCGCGGGTAGTGCTCGCGAACATGCTTCTCGATTAGCTCGGGGGAACGGTGGCGCATGAAATTACCCTGCACGTGAATGATGGTGCAGAAAGAGCACTTGAACACGCACCCACGCGAGGTATCCATCGTGCCAGCATACGGAAGCACGAACCGTTTCGCCACCGATTCGTCCACCAGCGGCGCAGCCCATTCTTTGGTCAGGTCGGGCAGGTCGCCCATCCAGTATACCGATTTCAGATTGCCTTTCAGCGCGTCTGTCAGCAGTTCTTCCAACCGACCTTCCGCTTCGCCGGCGAACAGGCTGATGCCCTCTTCACGTAGCTGCTGTAGTTCGGGGGTCAAGCCGAGCAACGCCAGCGAGCCGCTGACATGAAATCCCCCCATCACCACCATCGCGCCCAGCCGGCGAAAACGCAGGGCAAGGTCTACCGCGCGGGGAAACTGATTGGTCTGCACTCCCACCAGCCCGACGAGCGTAGGCACTCCCGGAATGCTCCATTTGCGCATCACCTTTTCGGGGACCACCAGCTGCACCGTTTCGTCCATCAAGTGCACATCAACGTTCACGCCCATCTTCTGCGCGGTGTCGCGTATCAAACCGTTCAGCGCGTTCAACGTGTTCGAGGGCAAAACGCCTCGTACATGGTGGATTACGTAGCCATCATCGTCATACTTGGATGGTTTCACCAGAATGACGTTCAGTGCGGGTAAAACTTGTTCCATCTTCCTCCTGCCTTCC
>CALJAP010000135.1 GCA_938027655.1 uncultured bacterium
GCGTGCAATGGTGCAGGAGGTGCAGTCGCTCTCCGACAAGGTGGAGCAGATACTGCATGGCGAAGAGCAGATTATCGAGCTGGCGAAGCGGTTGGCTCCGTCCACCTGCTTCTTCTATCTGGGGCGCGGATACGACTACGCGGTATCGCTGGAAGCCGCGCTGAAGCTGAAGGAGATCAGCTACATCCACGCCGAGGCGTATCCCGCGGGCGAAATGAAGCACGGACCGCTGGCTCTGGTGGAGCCGGGCGTGACGGTGGTCTCTTTTGCCACCCAGCCGAACACCTTCGAGAAGATGGTGAGCAACATGAAGGAGGTGAAGGCACGCGAGGGGTTCGTGCTGGCGGTCGCGCCGGAAGGGCACGAGCAGGTGCTACATCAGGTAGCGGATGAGGTGGTCACCCTGCCGCCGGTGCATCCTGCCTTCGCGCCGGTGGTCAGCATCGTGCCGATGCAGTTGCTGGCGTACTATATCGCCCGCGAGCGGGGCTGCGAGATCGACCAGCCGCGCAACCTGGCAAAGAGCGTCACGGTGGAGTAGGTAATGGAAGTTTTACCAGTGATGGGGAAAGAGATCGAGCCCTTCCTCCTGTGCGCTCTGCCAGAGTTCGCGGTCATAAGTGACCATCATGACTGGGCTTTGTAGCACGTCACGCCAGGTAACAGCACAGGCAAGGTGGACGGCGTCGTATCCTCGCAAGCCTTTCTGCCAGGCAAGGCTGGCGGCTTGTGCAATAATTGCCTCTGTCATCTGCAGGCGCACCAGATTGTTCCAGTCCGTTTCGAAGGCTGCTATAGCCAGTTCGCCATCCTCGCGGGATATACTTCCGATACGGGTTGCTCTGGCTATGGCTGCAACCACCTCGGCGCGGCTAAGGACAGCCGTGCCAGCGATTTCTGAGGCTTGAATGAGGCGAATGACATCGTGTGAGCCTTGCTCTTCGATATAACATTTGACCAGTGCGCTTGCATCTAGGTAGAGGATCACCGCCTGTCCTCCACCAGTATCTCCGAGACGCTTTTTCCCTGCCTCGCTTTGGCAGAAGGCGGGGATAAGCGCAGCTTCTGTCCACTCCACTCAATCAACCCAGCGTCCCGCAGGCCGCTGAGCTGTTGCTGCAAAGCTCTTCCAGCCGGTACAAGGCGAACGACGGGTGTTCCTCGAGAGGTAATCACCACTGTTTCGCCTTCACGCACCATCCGCAGATAGTAGCTCAGCCGCTCTTTGAGCTCACGAACAGAGATCGCTCGTTCCGCCACGCGACGTTGCCCTCCCTCATACACCGATGTCGACATTATACCACGTGGTGGCTATGCCCTGTTACGGACCAACGGTATACTCCACCTGCACCTGCCCCGCGCCGTTCGCCGTCACCTGAATGGGAACCTGCCACTGCAGCTGCTTGAAGTAGCAGAGCGCTTCCTTCCCGCTCTGGCAGTAGTACACCTCTGCAACCAGCTGCAGTTCGCCGTCCGCCTGCATCTTCAGAGGCACGCGCAGGGGCAGGGTATCGATAACAACCTCCGCCCCCGACAGAGTGCGCACCGAATCGCCCGGGTTGGCGCTTATCCTCAGAAGCGATTTCGCCAGCGGGTTCAGCTTATAGCCCTCAGGCAGGGCGAGGTTCAGCACCAGCTCCCCATCGCCAGACCGCACGCGCTGAGCAGGCAACCGCATAGCGTGCGAGGGTAGGAGAGCCTGCGGTGGGCGCAACTTCTCTAAACCACGAATGACAAGCGTCTCCACCCGCCTGGTCTTCAGGTCGGCGATGCGGATGGCGTGGTTGTTCGTATCGGCGATGTACAACTTGCCTCCGGCGACGCTGACACCTCCGGGCTCGTCGAAGGTGGGGCGGTCGCCATCGCGAAAGCCCGCCGTGCCATCGCCGAGGAAGGTTTGGATGCGTCCTGTGGACAGGTCGTAGCGCTTTATCTTGTTATTGTAGGTATCGGCGACGTAAATGGAGCCTTCATGGTACGCTACCCCCAGCGGGTGTTGCAGCCGAGCGCGTCTGCCCTCGCCATCGATGTCGCCAAAGTCAAACAGGTCGCCACCCACCAGCGTATCCACTTGCCCTTTCGGGTTCAGGTCGGCGGCGCGCAGGGAACTGCTCTCGCTATCGGCGAAGTAAAGCCTCTTGCCGTCAGTAGTGATGCCCGACGGTTGCGCCAGTGCCGCCTGCGGAAGGTAGCTGTCGAAGCGTGCTTCGCGTCCACTGCCCGCGTAGGGTTCCACCACCTCCTTGCGCAGGTCTAACTTCCACAGTTGATGGACGCCCGCCATCGCGATGTACAGGCTATCCCCCACCAGCACGATGTCCCACGGTGAACTGAGGTCGGTCTCTCTTGCCTTGCCTCCCTCGCGCCAGAAGCGAGCCTGCTTGCCCGTGCCCGCCACAGTAGTCACACGGCGATTGCCGAAGTCCACCAGCCGAATCGCGTGGTTTTCGGTATCCGCCACATACAGCCTCTTGCCGTCGTATGCCATGCCCTGCGGGTGGCGAAACTGCGCCTGCTCGAAACCGCCGTCCCGATAGCCTTCCTCCCCGCTGCCGATAACCTCCTTCAGCGTGCCGTCCTTGAGCGAGACCACCACGATGCGGTTGTTGCCCGAGTCGGCGATAAAGAGCTGTCCACTGCGTTCATCCGCCAGTACTTTGCCGGGGAACTCGAGGATGCCGCGAGGGGTCTTCTCGCGCTCCAGCTTCAGCTGCAGGGGAGTGCGGTCTATCTCGCCGCGCGGGTCGTGTTTGGCAATCAGTTCCTGAATCGCGCGGTCAAAAGGCTCGTAGATTCCCTCGCCCGACATCGCGCCGACCACCTTGCCGTTGGGGTCTATCAACACCACGGTGGGCCAGGCATGCGCTCCATAAAACGTCCATACCACCATGTCGCGATCGTTCACCACAGGGTGCTCGATGCGGTAACGCAAGATAGCCTGACGGATGTTTTCGCTCTCCTTCTCGGTGGTGAACTTGGCGGAGTGTACGCCGATGACCACCAGCTCGTTGGGATACTTCTTTTCCAGCCGTTTCAGGTCGGGGATGATGTGCATACAGTTGATACAGCAGTATGTCCAGAAGTCCAGCATCACGATTTTGCCTCGCAGGTCCCTCAGGCGCAGAGGGCGGTCGGTGTTCAACCACTCCAATCCCTCGGGGAACTCGGGCGCGTTGACGGATGGCTGATAGACAGGCATAGGGTCACCCTCCTGTGGTGTCTGGTGGTGGAATTGCATCAGCGCGAGCAGGCTCAGACCTGCAGCGACCGATAACCAGAACAGCGGCTTGTAGCTGATTGCGCTGGTGCGGTTCATGATTCTAGTAACGAAAAATGATGTGGGTGAAGTTCCCAGACTCTGTGAAAGGCAGGCGAATAGACGGAATCAAGAGACTCCTGCCAGCTGTCCTCTTTCAGTCAGCCGCCAGAGCCTGTTCTACCGCGTGAACGACGCGGTTCACCATTTCGTTGACCACCCTGTTACCGATATCTCGTGAGGCGTGCTGACGCGGATCCTGACCCCATATCGCGTACAGAGGATGAGCAGGATCGTACTGCGTGCCCTCTTTGCGAGGAGTTTCCGGGAGAGTAACCTGCGAGGGTTTGCGTCCCTCAGTGAGCAGCTCCATGCGCACCCAACGGGCGTTCAGTGCCATAGCAATGCTAGTCTCGTACTTGGCAGCATGGTCACCGCCCATGGTATCGCCCGGCAGGGGAGTGGTTATCTCCGGGTCGGTGACAGCAAGGAAACGGGTGCGCGGGTGCCTCTGAACAGCCTCTTTTGCCAGACGATGCACCATCGCGACCTGCTCGCCTGCATAATGTCCCGTGAAGAGCACAACAACCTTGAAGCCGAAGCGAGCAAGATGGTCCAAAGTGGTTTCAATGAGCGGGGCAATCTGCGCTTCCGGCATGATAATCGTCCATTTGTAGCCGATATGCCCGCCGCCCGTGCCGTAGAAGAAAGTAGGCAATACTGCACCGCCCGTACGCTTTGCCATCCGCAAACACAGTTCATGCGCTTTGATACCGTCGAAGCAAACGGGGAGGTGCCAGCCGTGGTGTTCGTAGGTTCCAAGGGGAACGTAAACGACAGGCGCGGATTTCAGGACCGCCTCCAGTTCATCCGGACGCATTAATTCCCACTGTCCATACGGTTTGGGCATCTGAAGCCTCCTCGTGTACGGCTTTCATCCCTGCACAGTTTGCCACACACTATGCGCTAAGCCCTCAGCCGCGCTCCAATCTCCTCCAGCGCGCGCACGATGTGCGCGACCACTTCATCTACTTCCTCGTCGGTGAGGGTGCGCTCGGGGCTGCGGAAGGTGAGCGATAGCGCCAGACTGCGCGTGCCCTCCGGAATGCGCTCGCCACGATACACATCGAACAGGCGCACGCTCTCCAGCAGCGCGCCGCCTGCCCCTTTCACCGTCTGCTCTATCGTCTGGTAAGGCACCCCTTCAGAAGCCAGAACCGCCAAGTCGCGCAACACCGCCGGATACCTGGGCAAAGGAACATAGCGCACGCGCCGGGTTGCCAGCGACCACAATGTCTCCACGTCGAACTCGCCAGCCAGCACTGCGCGTCGCGTGATGTCGAGCTGTTCCAGCACGTCGGGATGCAGCTCGCCGAAGATACCCACTTCGCGCCCGCCAGCCAGTACCCTGGCACTGCGACCGGGGTGGAAGCGTGGGTCAGCGAGAGGAGCATACTCCGCCTCTGCCACGCCTACCGTCTCCAGCAAAACCTGCACCACGCCCTTGGCGGTGAAGAAGTCGGCGGCGGGGTAGCGGGCGTCCCATCCGGGCGGAAACGCCGAGCCGGTGATGGCGAACCCTGCCTTCAGCCGTTCCTCGTATTCGCCGTCGGGCAGTTGGGCGAACACCGCGCCTACCTCGAACAGGAATATCTCCGTTTGCCGCCGCGCCAGATTATGCACCACCACGTCCATCAGCGATGGAATGAGCGAGTTGCGCAGGGTGCTGAGCTCCTCGCTGGCGGCATTGCGCACACGCACAGGCGTGCGATTGGGGTCATCTAACGGTCCCGGCGCACGCAGGGTATGCGTGTGCACCTCCACCAGCCCCGCCCGCACAAACGCCTCCTGCAGGGGGCGAACCAGCCGGGTGTTGGGGCTGTCGCTGCCGCGGTGGGTATGCCCAAAGGGGAGCCGCTCCGGGATGTTCTCGTATCCGTAAACGCGCCCGACCTCCTCCGCCAGGTCCTCCTCGATGTTCAGGTCGGGACGGAAGGTGGGCACGGTAACGTGAACCACTCCGTCGCGCAGTTCCGCCACCAACTGCAGGCGACGCAGGCAGTCCACCATTGTCTGCGCATCGAGGTTCAAGCCCAGCAACAGGTTACATCGCTCCGGGCGCAGGGTCACGGTGCGCTCGGAAACGGGGTGAGGATACACATCCACCACGCCCGAAAGGGGTTCGCCGGCACCGACCTGTGCCAGCAGGTCACATGCCCTGTCGAGGGCAGCAACTACTCCGCCCGGGTCCACCACTCGCTCGAAGCGGTAAGAGGCTTCGGTGGAGAGCTGCAGACGTTGCGAGGTGCGTCGGATGGAAGTGGGGTTGAAGTGCGCCGATTCGAGCAGTACGTTGCGCGTGTTGGGGGTCACTTCGGTTTCGCTACCGCCCATCACGCCGGCAATCGCTACCGGATGGGTAGTATCGCAAATCATGAGCATATCGGGCTGCAGGTCACGTTCTACACCATCCAGCGTCACGATTCTCTCGCCCGGCTTTGCCCGCCGCACCACGATGTGCCCGTTGGGGAGCAGGTCCAGGTCGAAGGCATGCAGGGGTTGCCCCATTTCCAGCATCACGTAGTTGGTCACATCCACCACGTTATTAATGGGGCGCATGCCTGCGGCGAGAAGGCGTCGTTGCATCCAGTCTGGCGACGGGGCAATGCGAATGTTGCGCACCACGCGCGCGGCGTAGCGAGGGCACAGGTCCTCGTCCAAAATCTCCACCTTCGCCACCTGCGCTGCCTCACCTGGCTCACCGGTACGGGCAGCAGGCATGGGATGGCGCAGGGGTTGATGATAGATTGCCGCCACTTCGCGTGCCACGCCCACCATTGACAGGCAGTCGCCGCGGTTGGGCGTGACTTTGACGTTCAGCACCGCCTCGCCCTCATCGTGTTCAATCGCTTCTACTTCCAGTCCCGCCATGGTGAGGCGATGCGCCAGCTCCTCCGGCGACACTGTGATATCGACGTATTCTTTTAACCACTCTATCGGCACACGCATCGTATGCTCTCTTCCGTTTGTGATGCGCAGGCTAAAGCCTGCGGCTACTCTTCTGTTTGTGATGCGCAGGCTAAAGCCTGCGGCTACTCTTCTGTCTGTGATGCGCAGGCTCCTCTGTCTGTGATGCGCAGGCTCCTCTGTCTGTGATGCGCAGGCTCTTCTGTCTGTGATGCGCAGGCTAAAGCCTGCGGCTACTCAGAGTTTTCCGCTTATGCACCGTACTTTTGCAAGAAGCGCAGGTCGTTCTCCAGGAACAGCCTCAGGTCATCGATTTGATACTGAATCATCGGGATGCGCTCGATACCCAGTCCGAAAGCGAAACCGCTCCACTGCTCGGGGTCGATGCCGTGCGCGCGCAGGATGTTGGGGTGTATTAGCCCGGCACCGCCCAGCTCCAGCCATCCGCCCTGCCAGTAAATAGCGTAGTCCACGCCCGGCTCCACGAACGGGAAGAAGTCCGGGCGGAAGCGCACCTGCACGTCCTCGCCGAACATCTGCCGCGCGAACGCCGCCAGGGTGCCCTTCAGGTCCGCCATGCTGACGCCCCTGTCCACCATGAAAGCGTCCACCTGATGGAAGGTATGATGGTGGGTGGCGTCTACCGTCTCGTTGCGGAAGCACCGCCCGATGACCGCGATGCGAAACGGCGGCTTGCGTTTCTCCATGATGCGTCCCTGCACGCTGGTGGTTTGCGTGCGCAGCAGGCGCGTATTGGAGATGTAGAAGGACATCTGCTCGTCCATCGCGGGGTGGTCATCGGGGTAGTTGAGCGCGGCGAAGTTGTAGCGGTAGTCGTCCAGCTCGGGGCTATCGACGAACTCGAAACCCAGCCCGATCAGCGCGGCGCGCACGCGCTCCATCGTCTGTGTGAGCGGATGCTTCAGCCCCACACGCAGCGGGCGCGGTGGCAGGGTAATATCCACACGCTCGGCACGCAATCGCTCTTCGCGTTCACGCCGTTGCAGTTCCGCGCGGCGCTGGTCAATCTGTGTCTGCAGCTGCGTCTTCGTTGTGTTGAGCAGCTGTCCGAAGCGCGGGCGTTCCTCTGGGGGCAGGGTAGGCAGGGCGCGTAGCAGTTCGGTCACCTGCCCTTTGCGCCCCAGATAGCGGGTCTCCACCGCCTCCAGTTCCGCCGTGCTGTTGGCAGACAGGATGGCTTGGGTGGCTTCCTCCACAAGCGTGCGGATACGCTCTTCCAAGGTTACCCCACCGTGGCTAAGGTCGCGTGTTGTCGTGCAATCTGCACCAGTTCGCGGAAGGCGTCGGGCTGGTTCACCGCCATGTCCGCCATCACCTTGCGATCCAGCGCAACGCCCGCCTTCGCCAGCCCTTCGATGAAGCGGTTATAGGGCAAACCTTCGGCACGGCAGGCGGCGGAGATGCGCGTAATCCACAGCCTGCGGAACTGCCGTTTGCGCACGCGCCGGTCGCGATAGGCGTATTGCAGGCTTTTCATCACCTGCTCATTGGCGCGGCGGAACACGTTCTTCTTGCGCCCCCAGTAGCCTTCCGCCCGTTCGATAATCTTCTTGTGCCGCTTATGGGTTATCGTGCCGCGTTTGACACGAGGCATGGTGCATTATCCCCCTTCGCTTAGATTCCCAGCAATCGCTTCATGCGCCAGCGGTTGCCTTTATCGACCTCTTTTTCGATCTCCAGTCGGCGTTTGCGAGAGCCACTTTTGTGTAAGAACATGTGGCTATTGGCAGCGTTACGGCATATCAGCTTGCCCTTGCCGCTGAGGGCAAACCGTTTGGCTGCCGTCTTGTGCGTTTTCATCTTCTGTTTGGGCATGTAACCATCTCCTTACCAGAGTGCTGCGTGAAAAATGGGGGAAAACTCCCCCATTTGCGTTTTGCGCGATAAACGGTCTGCTCGCTACTTGCCTTTCGGTTTCGGAGCCAGCACCATCGTCATGGTGCGCCCTTCCATGGTAGGGGGTCTTTCCACTACTCCCACCTCGGCACAGCCGTTGGAGAAGAACTCCATCACCTTTTGCCCCATTTCGGGACGGGTGATTTCGCGGCTGCGGAAGAGCACCGTAATTTTCACCTTGTCGCCCTCTTTTAAGAACTTAATGCAATTATTCAGCTTGAAGTCCAGGTCGTGGTCGTCCGTGCCGGGGCGTACCCGGATGGCTTTCACTTCCGTGACATGCTGTTTCTTTTGGGCTTCCTTCTCCCGTTTCGCCTGTTGGTACTTAAACTTCCCGTAATCCATGATGCGACACACGGGAGGGTTCGCCTGAGGAGCGACTTCTATCAGGTCAAGTCCGCGTTCCTGCGCGATTTGCAGTGCTTCGCGGGTGGGCAGGATGCCCAGTTGCACGCCGTTCTCGTCCACGACGCGCACCTCGCGTGCCCGGATGCGCTCGTTGATCCGCAGATCCGTTCTGATGTTTCCTCACCTCAGACCAAGTTTTGCGCAAACCAACGCGATTTATTCTATCCGAGAATAGGGTCAGTTGTCAATAGGTGGAGGTGATGTTTCAATATCCCTCATGTTTGGAGGAGAGCGTAACCTCTCCTGTTGTTCAAACTCTAATCATTCAGCCCCCTCCTGCAAATACGCCGGCCTGGGAAAGCGAATTTTCACCGGCTGGCGAAAGGTGGCGTGGCTGATTACGAGTTCGCCTTTCTGCAGGCGAGAGACGTTTGCCTTGACAGCAGGTTCTAGGAAGCGATACGCAGGTGAAGAGAGTTCTGCCGAGCCGCTGCGGCCAATGATGGTCGTCGAACAGTTGCCGACGACGCGCTCGTGCACCGCGCTCATGAATTGTTCCGCGCCCAGCAGCACCACGCCCAGCGAGCGCCCGCGCTCGGCAATGTCCAAGACCTGCTCGATAATCGGCGATTCGCGTTCACGAGCCGGCGCGTATTTGTTCAGTTCGTCCACAAAGATGATGACCTTCTCCGGCAAGTCCTCGCTCTCGCCTCCCTCCTCTGCGTAAAGGGCATAGATGGTGCGCAAGATGTCGCCAAAGACCAGAGTCTGTTCGTCGTCGGCTAGGCGCGCGATGTCCACGACGATGGTCTCTCCGCCGCGTATCCTGGCGATCTCCTGGCTCAGGTTCTTGACATCCCATGGACGTTGGTTAACAAAAATCCCCGTCTGGCGGGTCTGTACAATGCGCCGCAGTAGCCTCCGAAAACGCCCGACGGACACGGCGCGCACGTCGCCGACCTGCTGAGCCTGTCCCTCTTTAACCAACGGCTCGCCATTCAGCAGGCTATTCCAGTCGGTGACGCCTTTCCACTTGCCGCTTGGGCGCCATTGCCCCGTGTGTGGGTCGGAAAGGCCCTGGGTGATTTCGCCGATGAGCGCGCCGACAGTATCCCACGGGTCGGGGATGTTGGACAGGAGCAGGTCCAGTTTATCGTAGGTATCTGCCAGCGAATAGGCGTAGAGAAACCAGTTGCGCTCCGGCACACGAAAACTGTTCGGTTGCCCGCGGGTCAGAGTGTCTTTGCCGTAAGGCAGCAGGTAGCGCACATTGCTGAAGGGGCGGGGCGTGAGTCCGAGCATCTCCCACAGGGCATGTTGTTCAGGGGACAGCCCTTCACGTGGGGGCTGGTCAATGGCAAGCAGGTCCCCGTGCTTGACGTTCAGGATGATGACGCCGATGCGGTCGCGGTTCTCTGCCTTTTGCAGGATGGATTGGATGAGGAAAATCGCGTAGGAGGTCTTGGTCGCCAGCCCAGAGATGCCGGTGATGTTGACGTGCGCGCCCTCCGGCCCGAGCAGATAGCGGATATCTAGGTAAACCACTGCCTGCGTGCCGTTGGACATCTGGATTAACCCTGCCGGCACGCGATAACGTTCCGGCACCTGGTCAATGCCAAGTGCCGTGTGGATGCCCGCCTCGTCGGCAAAGCGTACGGGTCGGTCGTTCACCACGGGCATATAGATGTCCTGGTCGTTGGAGAGGACGGCGACGTGTGCGACGGTCGTGACCTGCCGTGTCGTGTTAGGCTCGGTCGAAACCTGCCCAAAGTCGTTCGAGATAAAGTTGGAAAGATGCGTTGGGGCATCGGTGCTATGATGCAGGGTGGTTACGATGCCAAACGTGCGGCTTTTTCCCTTTGGAGCGACTTGTTCAGCCTCCACGATGTCGAACGGGTTCACGATAACGTCCTGAGCCAGCCAGAAACAGAAATCGTCGGACGAGTTGGGCTGGTTGGCAGTTGCCGAAGATAGACCAATTACAGGACGTTCTTCACTCATGGTTCACCTCCATTTCACAAACTGTTGTACAGCCTCGCGCGACAGCAGGGTTTCCTTCACCGCGCGCTCAGCCAGGAAAATGGGATACAGGTGCGCGTGCCAGCGCCGGTCCTGACCGTGTGGCGTCACGCTACGCTCGGCGACCAGCGCACGCGAGACCCTATCAATCAACCCAGAGGGAACAGGCTCCCGGGAGGGGTTCACCATCTCCACCTTGACGACACCCATCAGCGGGTAGTCCAAATGCATCTGCTCGCGCAGGCGGATATACCAGAATACGACCTCGCCCCCGCGCGCGCTAAAGACGGCGGTGCGATGCTCAGCCTCCAAATCGGCGAGCATCTTGTAGATTGAACGTCGCTCGGCGCGGGGACCCCTCCCAAAGACGAACTGCGGGTCCTTGCGGAAGTTCTTGGACACTCCGACCACGAACTGATGCTGCTCGCGGCTCAACCGGGTAAGTATCGGGTCAAAGAGTAACGAACCGTCCACCACCAGCCACCGCTCCTCCGAAAGCTGGGGCAAGATGGTGGCGACCATCTCCGCCTCCAGGGTCCTCATGGCGAAACGCACTTTGCCCCCAGCCTTGTTCCGCAAATCAAAATCCGAGAGCACACCGCTGACGATGTCCCTCTCGGTCAAGTCTACCAGTCGGATATTGGCTTGAGAAGCCAGCTGTTCAAGTTTGTGCCAAACGGCTTCGGAGAGTCGCTGTTTACCCGCCAATAAGATATTATCTACCCGCAGCAGCTCGCGTCGTACCGAGCCGTTGTGCTCGCGCCGCAGCACGCAGGCGCCAATTTGGGCGAAGTGCACTGGCGATTCGCGCTCGTTTTCCATCGCCGTGCCGAGAAAGTAGGAGCGGAACGAACCGTCGAGGAAGTAGCGAAAGAGGTGCTCTTCGGCGCGTCCCACAGGAGGCACTGAGCGATAGAGGCGCGGGGCAGATAGCGCAGAATCGCGCTCGAAGATGGTCTCAAAGACCCTTTCATCCTCATTAAGCGCCTGGTCTTCCCGCTCCTCAAAGTCAGGGCGCTCCAGGTCCTCCACCGCCCCGCCGACGGCGGGAAGCACCTCCACGTCCTGGGCGATGGCTTTGAGGATTTGGCGCAGGTCTTGCAACGCCCTCATGATTCCTCCTCCGCATCCGGTCCCGCGGTGAGCTCGCCCAGGTTCCGCTGGATTTCGCGCAATTCGTCATCGGTCAGTCCCCACAATGCCGCCGCCTGCCGGTCAATCTCGGACTCAAGAACCCGCAGCCGCTTCTCATCCCCCACGCGGACCGCCTCGTGTGCTTGTTCCGATAACTCCGCCAGACGCCGATGCACCGCGCTAGACGGGTCATAGCGCGGAATGCGGATGTGCTCCAATACGTGCATGGACCCCATACTCTTGCCGCCCTGTTGACTGTAAGAAACAGTCGCGAACTGGAAGAGTGACGAATTGACCAGCGCAGAAATATAGTAGGCCTCCTCTTTGCTCTGGCACTCTACCAGTGTGACGGTCTCTTGAGGGACCGCCGGTTTGCCGCCTTGGGTTCCCACGACTGCCGCTTGGATGCGCGCGATACGCGTCCACACCACCTTCCACGGGGCGAAGGTGTAGTTCTTGATATCGTATAGGCTGTACCATGGTTCGTGAGAGGGGTAGAGGTATTTTACATAAGCGGGACGATTCTTAAGAGTGCTTTGGAACCTTAAGAGATAACCGTAGCATTTGGGGTAGTCCACCTGAAGCTTCTTCTCAGAGTATCCATGTCTGAAGTCAGCCGGGTCTTGTGGAATTATAATTAGTGTTGAGGGTTCCGCCCGCCAGCGCTGGACATCCCGCCCGCGCAGGAGGGGATAGAGCAGGTCGGGCTCAATGGGTTCGGTCACCTCCTCCACCTTGACCTT
>CALJAP010000136.1 GCA_938027655.1 uncultured bacterium
CTGATACCTCTTGCCTTCTCGCGTGCCTGCGAGAACACAGGGAACAGGATGGCTGCCAGTATCGCAATAATTGCGATAACAACTAGCAGCTCGATAAGAGTGAAAGCTCGTCGTCGCATTGCCTTTTCCTCCTTACCTGAAGTTGTTAAAGGTGTAGTCTAGAAAACGGTTGGCCTGTCTTTTCCCTTTACCTCACCTCCTTCGGCGGAGCGACACTCTGACGCACAACCATTTCTGCCGGGAACAACACGATTTCGCATCCGCGCTTGCCGGTCTCAATTTGATGTATCAGCAACTCCGCCGCTTTTGCGCCAATCTGTTGCGCGGGCTGGCGCATCGTGGTAAGCGGAGGTGTCACCCACTGTGCGGTATCGATATCGTCAAAGCCCATGAGGGAAATATCTTCGGGAACACGCAACCCCTTTTGATAGATGGATTCTAGAGCTCCCATCGCCATCCAGTCGTTGCCGCACACGACCGCCGTCAGCTCTGGAGCCGCGCAGAGCAGCTTTTCCATTGCCTCTTTGCCTGAGGGAGGTGTGTAGAATCCTTCCACTACCCAACTTGGCTTCACCTCGATACCTGCATCCTGCATCGCCTGACGGTATGCCTGCAGTCGCCTCTTCGCACTCCATTGCGTTTGTGGGCCGGCGATGTGTCCAATACGCCGATGTCCCAGTTCAATCAGCCAGCGCACTGCCTGGTAAATCGCTGAGGTATCGTCTACATCCACACAGGGCAGAGGCGTCTCGGGCAGAGTGCTCCCTACGACCACAGCGGGGATGTCCGCCTGCTGAGCCCACCGCAGGGCGGCGCTATGTGTACGGGGCGCCACCAGCACCACGCCGTCTACCGAACCATCGTCTACGTGCGCCAAGAAGCTATCGGCGCTTTGCTGATACAACATGCTGACTATCTTGATGGGATAGTTACGCGGCACGGTATATTCCAGAATGCCTTCCAAAACCGACATCACGTACGGGTCCAGCACCAGCTCCTGCCGCTCTTCTAGTATTACTCCAATGGTATCTGTGCGCTGGCGGATGAGGCTGCGCGCTACCGAGCTGGGGCGATAACCCAGCTCGCGCACTGCCTGCCACACGCGCTGGGCGGTTTGCGGGGAGTAGAGATGGCTCTTATTCTGCAGCACGTTGGAGACTGTGGCTACAGACACCCCGCTTCGCGCGGCAACTTCCTTAATCGTGCATCGTTTGCGCTGGACGGACATCAAACTTCCTCTGCCCTTAATCGTTTAAGACAATTTGATTGTAGCAAACCTGTTGAGGGATGTCAAGTATCCAGAGCCGCTCGTCGTTGCTCATCGCCTGCTGTTTGCTGAACCGTCGCTCCCTTGCCTGCCCAGCGTTACGGTTGAAAGAACGGGTTTCGTGCGACGTTTGCCAGGCATTCGTCAACGGACAGGGACAGGTAAATCTCCACCCATGCTCCCGTGTATCGCATGGCTGTAGTCCCACATTCTCGGTTGTCTTGCACGCCTCGTTTTAGCTCCTCTTGTGGAATTGCTCGATTGCAAACAGGCGAGATGCCTCTTCAATCAGCGCACCTCTTCTCCTATTTGGCGCCAGACACCATCCTGCTAACCCACCTGACCGGACCGCGCCTGTTCGTTTCTAACCTCACCCGCCCGGTCCTCCGTCTCTTCCTCCTCCGTTTCAGGAGGAGCGACCTCAATGCGCAGCTTGCGGATACGCCTGCCGTCCGCCTCTTCCACGATGAAGTTAGCGCGACCATACGCGATTTGCTCCCCTGCCTGTGCAGGTCTACCGAACAGCCCAAAGACGAACCCGCCGATCGTATCATATTCGTCGGTGGGCAGGTGCAATCCGGTTTTGTCGTTGACATCGTCCACCGGCGTGCGCCCATCGGTGCGGTAGGTATGGTTATCCAGCTGCTCGAAGGGCGTTTCTTCGGTATCGTACTCATCGTGGATTTCGCCGACCAGCTCTTCGAGGATGTCTTCCAGGGTGACCAGCCCCGACGTACCGCCGTACTCGTCGCGCACGATGGCGATTTGCGTCTTCTTCGCGCGAAACTCCCGCATCAGCTCGTCCACCTTCTTCGTTTCGGGGATGAAGTACGGCGGACGCATCACCTTGCGCAGGTCAAACGGCTCCAGGTGCGGGTAGAGCCTCAACAGGTCTTTGGCGTAAACGATGCCGATAATGTTATCTACCGTGCCCTCGTACACGGGGATGCGCGAATGTCCTGTGTTACGGATAATATCCAGCACCTCTTGCAGGGAGGCTTCTACCGGCACGCAGTGCATGTCGATGCGGGGGGTCATGACTTTGCGCACGATGGTGTCGGGGAACTCGAGCACGGACTGAATCATCTCGCGCTCTTCTTCCTCGATCACCCCCTGCTCTTCACCAGCGTCCACCAGGCTGATAATCTCCTCAGGGGTCAGCACGCGCGGCGAGAAGTCTACCTTCACCCGAAACGGACTGACCAGCGCGTTACTCAACGCTATCACCGCGCCTACCACCGGCGATAGCACCCACGTACATATCCATAGCAACCGTGCCAGGCGCAACGCTACTTTCTCTGCGTGTTTCTCGGCGATAGCGCGCGGTACCAGCGTGCCCACCACCAGTGCGAGCAAGCCCGTCAGTATCGTGACGATGAACACCGCTATCGGCTCGGATTGCCTCTGCCACCACTCAGCGTCCGAGAGGAGGTGGAGAAGCACCGCGACCGCCTGGGATAGCCCCGTTACCGCCACCGCCGCCGCCAGAAAGCTGCTCAACACGATGCCCACCTGCGCGGTGGCTATCGAGCGGTCGGGATTGGAAATCAGCTTCTCTACCAGCCGCGCGTTGGGCACACCTTCCTCCACCAGGTCGCGCACCCGGGCGCCATGCATCGCACGCAATGCGCTCTCCACCATCGCGAAAAAGGCGGTTGCCAGTATCAGCACCACCACCCATAGCAGGTCGCGAAGGTAGTGTGTCTGTTCCGCCCCTTGCTCCGCCGGGGTGGTTCCCTGCGCGTATAGCGCGCCCGCCAGCAACAGCATGAGCCATATCCAGCGGTAAGGTTGGGGACTGGGACTATCGGACTCTTCTTTCTGCGTTGTCAAGGTTGTTCTTGCGCCTCCTTCCTCGCTTATGCCAGCCAGTAGATGGCTCCCGCCAGCAGCACCGCCACCAGCGCACCCAGCAGCACCTCCTGCAGGCTGTGGATGCGCCCCTCCACCCGGCTCTGGGCAATCAGCACTGCCATGCTCAGCGCGAGTATCGCCATCAACAGGTTATTGGAGAGGAAGATAATGGTCATTGCCATGAAGAAACCGAGCGCACTGTGACCGCTGATAATGCCTCCATGCAGCAACGAGCCTTTGCGTCCGAACACTTTGCCGAGAATGATAATCAATGACAGCAATACCGTGCCCACCACCAGCGTCACCATCGGCTCCGGTTTGTGCTCGTGCAGGTTCAGGCGGATTTCGTCCAGATGCTGTTCGGTCAGGAAGAGTAGAAAACCCACCACAATGGCGTTCACGGTAGTGACCAGCACCGCCCCTGCCGCGATGTCCTTCGCCAGTTTCGCCAGCGGATGATAGGTATCGGTAATCAGGTCCACGATGGCTTCCACTGCGGTATTGAACATCTCCGCTACCAACACCATCGACACGGTGAACAGCAGGATAATCATCTCGGTCTTATCCAGCCGGAACAACAGCCCCACCAGAAGCACCAGCACCACGCTGAAAAAGTGGAAGCGCATGTGCTTCTGCGTGCGGAAGGTGTAGATGATGCCCTCGACGGCGTAACGGAAGCTATCCAGCGGGTTCTTGGCGATTCTCATACGGTATCACGCCCCGGTTGGGTGGCCTGAACCACTGCCCAGCCTCGCCGATACATCTGTTCATATCCCTCTTGGCTTTCGTCCTCATAGCCCAGCAGGTGCAGCACCCCATGCACCGCCAGAAAAACCACTTCCTCCTCCAGCGTGCGTCCTCCTGCCTGTGCTTGGCGCAAGGCGGTCGGCACCGAAATGTATACCTCGCCCAGTGGCGGCTCGTCCTCCAGCGCGGAGAGGTCCACCCCTGTCTCCTGCGCGGACGCCTCACGCAGGGAGAAAGAGAGCACATCTGTCGGCTCGTCCTTGCCGCGATAGGTGCGGTTGAGCGAGCGAATCTGTTGGTCATCCGTTAACACAATGCTGACGTCCCCCTTACTCCAGCCTTCCTGGCGCAGTAAGAGGCGTATCGCTTGGCGCATCCACCATCGCTTCAGGCGGTGTGGCTGTCGGTTCGTAATCGTAATGCGCATGGGTTACCGCTGCCGATGAGGGATACTCCACACGCGAGTGGAGCATCGCCACCAGTAGTCGGCAGAACGCCTCCTGAATCTTATGTACCTCGCTAAATGTCAAACTGCACTCATCCAGCTGCCCATCGGCTATCTTTTCCCGAATAATATGCTCTACCAGGCTCTCGATGCGTGCCGGGGTAGGGCGCGACAGGGAACGCGACGCCGCCTCCACCGCGTCCGCCAGCATCACGATACCTGCCTCCTTGCTCTGCGGCTTTGGTCCACTGTAGCGAAACTGCTGTTCCAGTACAGGGGCGTGCATCTCGCAACCTGCCATCGCCTGCTGATAGAAGAAGGAGATCAGGCTGGTTCCATGATGCTGGGCGATGATGTCGCGAATGGGGCGGGGCAGGCGATACTGGTCCGCCAGCTCCAGCCCGTCCTTCACATGCGCGGCGATAATCAGCGCGGAAAGGGAGGGGGTGAGGCGGTCGTGTGCGTTCTCCGTGCGCTGGTTTTCGATAAAGAACTCGGGACGCCGCATCTTGCCCACGTCGTGGTAGTAACAACCCACTCGCGCCAGCAGGCTGTCTGCTCCGATGGCTTTGGCGGCGGCGTCCGCCAGGTGGCTTACCATGATGCTGTGCGCGTAGGTGCCCGGCGCACGCAACATCAGCTCCTTCAACAAAGGGTGTTCCGGCGAGCTGAGCTCCAGCAGACGCAGGTGTGTCACCGCTCCAAACGGGCGCTCCAGCACCGCCACAAAGAGGGCAAAGCCGCCCACTGCCAGCACGCTCATCAGCACTGCCCACGCCGAGCCGACGCTCAACTCGGTGATGGTTTCTTGGCTCATCCAGCCCAGCACCCACGTCAACAACAGCGAGGTGCCGCCAATCCATAGTCCTGCCCGTAGCAGGTCGTAGCGGTCGTGCAGCCGCCGTACCGAGTAGATACCTACCAGACTGCTCATCAGGCTGATGGCGGCAAAGCGCATCTCGCCGTTCATCAACAGGGCGGACTGTATCGCCAACATGCCGACCAGCAGTGTCGCCAGGTGTGGGGATACCAGCACCGCCAGCAACATGCCTGCCATGGTGGTGCTCATCACGCTGAGGTATCCCAGCTGCACGCCCGACAACGGAAGCCCCAGCAGGCTACTACCCATCTTCACGCCCAGCGCGCTGAGTGCAACCACCACCGAAATCAGCCAGAGCTGGCGCGGCTGCTGGTACACGCGCGGATGATAGTGCGCAATGTGCAGTGCCGCCAGTACCACCAGCATCGTCACCAGTATCAGGATGGCGAGCACGCCTGCCCAGTGCAAGCGTGGATTGCGCATCCCCAGCGCAGTGAACATTTCGATATGTTGTTCGGTTACCCGCTCGCCTCGGCGGATGACCACGTCGCCAGCCACTAGCGTGCGGTATACAGGGGGTACGCCCCGACGTTCGCGCTCGCGCAGCGCCTCCGTGCGGGCGATATCCGGCACACGGTTGGGGCGCAGGGCGTGCGTGCCTATCGCAGCAGCGAGCCTGCCCGATGCGTTCTGCCCCAGCTTCTGGGTACAGGCGGTTTGCACTGCCCGCTTGCGTTCGGTAAGGTCGGCGGTATCAGCACGGATTTCGCGGTGCATCGCCCCGTCTACCTGCGCCTTTGCCACCTCATGCACTCTTTGCAGGTCGGGAGCAGGCATTTCGAGGGCGGCACGCACGAGGTCGGCAGGCAAGAAAGATAACTGTTGTGCCAGCCAGCGGGTGGATTCAGGGGGGCGCATGGTGCGTGCGCGGGCGATGGCTTCGAAGGCATCCTCTACACTGCGTTGAGCATCCACTCGCGCGAACGGCAGGTGTTCATAGATGGTGTCTATTTGCTTTGCCGCCATCTCTTGCAGACGACGGGTCTCCTCCACGTCCACATAGCGAACGGTACGATGGGCGCGGATTTCGCGAGGGCTGACGTCACCCACCCGAAGGGTCACTTTGTCCGGGATGAAGCGACCGGAAAAGACAAGACATAACACCGCGATGGTAACCGTTGCGATGCCCAGTCGTTGCCAGTCCCAGCGCGGAAGCAAGCGGTACCGCAGCCAGGTAGATACTGCGCGTGACCGTTGACGTTCACTTCGTTTGCTCATCGGTTTGGTTGGCTCAGCTCCTCATGCCTTCTCAGGCGAGCAAGATGCCACTGCACGGTTCTCTGACCATCGCGGTGTGGGTGCGGCGAAAACGGCTCTCTATCTCGAACGCTGTTTGCGCCTGCGTGCCGCCTCCTGTTTGCGGCGCTTGTCGCTTGGCTTCGTATAGTGCTCGTGCTCTTTATACTCTTTCAGAATGCCCGCGTTCTGCAGCTCCTTTTTGAACCGCTTTAAGGCACTGTCCAGAGACTCATTCGGTAAAACCTGAATCTGCGCCAAAGCAGATGCCTCCTTCGCTATAGTAAGGTATCGGACGTTTGTCCTCACAAGATTATACCGGACACGGGCATAAAAAGCAACTGCTCAAAAAAGGTAGTTGCACGGGCGAAAAACTCTTGACAAGAAAGATGTGCTTCGTGTAGACTATAAGCAATCTTTAGTCCGCACGTAAGGTGTAAGCACGGCAACAAACTGAAACGATTCAATCACACAAGGTGAAGGAGGTACCAACATGACCCGACGTGCTTTTACGCTAATCGAACTGCTAGTTGTCATCGCGATTATCGCGATACTGGCAGCCATCCTGTTCCCCGT
>CALJAP010000137.1 GCA_938027655.1 uncultured bacterium
ACCCTTGACACCCTGCTCTCCCTTCCGTAACATAAGGTGGGAGGTGGCGAATGCGGATAGGTGTTGTTGCTCTTCTGGTGTGTCTGTGGGGGCAGGTTCAACTTCTGCCTGTCACGTCGTCCGCGCAGCCGCTCAAGCAACCGCACAGCGTGGCAGTGGGAGCGGACGGCACGTTTTACGTTGCCACGATAGACGACACGACGCTCAAGGTGGTTTCTCCTTCGGGAAAGATACTGGCTCAGTCCGCTCCGCGCGGCACAGGTGAACAGGAGGTACACTTTCCACAGCGCGTGATGCTGGTGCGCGAAGAGGTATGGATACTAGACGCCCCCGCCCGACGGGTGCAAATCTTCGATTCGCGACCACCCTGCGTCTATCTGCGCACGCTACCCCTGCCTGTGGACGAATCGCAGGAAGTGGCAGATTTAGCAACAGATTCCAGAGGACGGCTCTTCCTGCTCACGCGCCCAGACAACCGCGTACATGTGCTTACTCACGACGGCAAGCCGATTACTACCTTCGCCGGAGCGGGACAGCAACCGGAGCAGCTGGTGAACCCGACGAGCATTAGCGTGGACCGTCGCGGGCGCGTGCTGGTTACCGATACCGACCGGCGTACCAACCGTCATCGCGTGAAGATTTATCGTTATTCTGCGCTGCGGGGTGAGGCGAAACTGGAGCAGGATGTGCCCGCATGGCTCGACCCGCTGCAGGTGTGCGTGAACTCGCGCGGACAGCTGGTCACACTGGGCGCGCTCGGTTACTATGAGGACGGTGGCGCAGTCCGCATCATCACCGAGCGAGGCGACCGCGTGGCGCATACAGGGCTTTTCTCGCTGGGCGGGATGGGACGTGCAGGCGGAATCGCCCTGCTGCCGGACGACCGCGTGGTGCTGGCGGACGAGGTCAACAGCCGTCTGGTTATCCTGCCACCAGACCTGAGCGAACCCGACCCGGTGGTCACCCTGCAACCGCGCGAGGCGGCAATCCGCTGGCGTAGCCCTTATCCGACTGGCGAAGCGATAGTCTGGTACGGCACGGACGAAAATAACCCCGCCTCGTGGCGTAAACAGAGCGTTCGCTGGCAGGGCACACGGCACGAGATGCTGGTACGACTGCAGGCACTGCCTGCGTCAACGCGCATCTTCTACCGCTTCTCCCCTGCCCTGCCCACCATCGGCAAGGGGGAGAATAACCTCTCGAAGGTCTACTCTTTCCTGAGCGCACCGCCAAGAGGCAAGATGCACGTGCTCACACTGGACGTGCTGACCGTCGTTTATCTGAAGGCAGATGTGGATGGCACGGGATATACCCTTACTCGCGAGCAAATCGGCGACAAGTTACAGAGAGAGTTCGAGAAGGCGCGCGAGTGGTATTTCCGCAACAGCCACTTCCGTCTCAATCTCAACCTAAAAGACTATCTGTTCTTGGACGAGCCGACCGCCCGGGTGAGGCGCGGGTGGATTGCGCCGGAGAACGTGCGTGAGCAGGTACGCCCGATACTGGAAGCGCAAGGCAAAAAGGTGGAAGACTACGACAGTATCATCGCGATATGGGCATCGCCGGGCTACGATGCCAGCAAACCCGACCAGATAGGAGAGGTGGGGGGCGGAGGGTTGACCACTTTCGGCTACTCCACTTTTGCCATCAGCGGTAAGCTGGCATGGCTGCTGTGCCACGAATACAGCCACCAGCTGGACTTCTTCTTTGACCGTAGCGGCGTGCAGAAGTTCTGGCTGAATCATCCCGACCCCACCGTCCACCCAGGCAGATACGGTCAGCACTGGGATGTCAACGCCTTTATCTGCCGAAAGTGGAACCCCAACGACTGGTTCCAGATGCGCTTCGGTAAGGTGTGGGAGGTGGATGACGTCAACGGTAACGGTATCGCTGATAACGACCCGCGCCTGCCTCTGGACGAGAAACGGCTCGGCAGGATTGCCCGCCCGGGCAACGCGCGCTCCGATGACCTGCGCAAGGCGATGGCAGGGCTTTTCTTCGGATACCGACTGGACAACGGCTTGCCCGACGGCATCGGCTATCGTGAGGAAGGCGCAACATGGCGTCTGCCGCGTGAGGCGGTGCTGCTCATCCCGTACGGAGACCTTCGGAGCTCACCGGAGGGCTGGTTCCGCTATGCGCAGGCGCGAAACCACTTCCTGTCCGCCGACATCTTTGCCGCATGGAACGAGCGGGAACTGCAGTTCGCCATCGCCTGTCGTGAAGCCTGCGATGCGGAGATAGATATCGACGCCGAGAACAACGGCTGGTTCTCGGGTAATGACAACCTGAACGTGCGCCTGCGCGTACGAGGCGTCGAGAAGCCGGAAATCACCGCCCGCGCGTGGGACGGCGCGCTGGGCACGTGGGTAGAAGCCCCCGCTCCTTCACTGGAGGTTAGCACGCTGCCCGATGGGCAATCGCTATATCGCATCGGCATCCCGCGTGGGGCGATTCGCTGGCAGGTAAATGCGCTGGCTGGGGTGCGTATCGCTCTCATCGGCGATAGAGGGTGGTGTTCCGCTTTCGAACCCTGGGTACTGATGCAGACGCGCTTCGTGCGTCGGGCGCAATGAGCAGAAGATGGCAACACCGATCGTTCTGGAAGTGCGTGATTTGAGTGTGCCGCCCCACCTGCGCTCGGCGATTTCGTTTACCCTGCGCGAGGGGGAGCGGTTGTGCATCTATGGACACAGCGGTGCGGGCAAAACGACCCTTCTGCGCGCTTCGCTGGGGCTCATCCGCTATCGCGGAGAGGTGGTCTGGCACGTGCCCCGTTCCAGCACAGGCTACGCCGCGCAATACCCTCGCCTGCTCCCGCGCACTACCACCTTACAACAGATTCTCTGGTGTGCTCAGTTACACGGCGTGTTCCTGACACCGCATGGAAGCCGAATCCACGAGCTGCTGAGCGGTTGGCACCTGTGGGCGCATCGGCAGAAGACCGTGAGCCGCCTATCGCCCGGTGAGCAGGTAAAGCTGGAGATGTGCTGCGCGATGGCGGTAGCGTCGCGTCTGCTGGTAGTAGACGGCTTGCTGGACGCACTGGACGAAGCCACGCGCGCAAGGTTCTGGGAGGAAGTGGACGCTCGCTGTGCCCGACGCGAGCTCGCACTGATGTACACCACCCACTCCGCCCGCGAGGCGGAGATGGCGGACCGTGTGCTACTGCTTCATGAGGGACGGCTGCTGGCGATGGACACACCGGAGCGACTGCGTACCCGGGCGACGCCGGGGGCGGTCCACTTACAACCGGCACACGATGCTGATAAACAGCAATCGCTGAAAGTATACATCCGGCAAAGCGAAGAGGGTATCATCACGCAAGGTAACGTCATAGCAAGGGAACTCATCCTCCAGCGTATGCCCACGATAGAAGATGTGCTGACCGCTCTGTTGCGCGAGGGAGGATGGCAGTGAGAGCGTTCATGAGGCTGTGGACGATGTGCCTGTGGCTGACGGTAACCAGCCCTGTTTGCTGGGCGCTGGTGATTATCGCTCTGTACGGCGCATGGAGGTGGCACCTGCCCCAGCAGGCACGGCTGGGGATGCTCGTTTGCTCTGCTATAGCCGGTCTGGCAATCCCTTTGTTTGTCGAATCCGGCGGGGCGGTATACGACCGTCTCCGATTCGCGCGGTCGGGACGTAGTCTTTTAGGCGCAGCGGTAGCCGCGATAACAGTATTTGCGCTGAGCCTGTGGGCTGTAACCTCTGCTTTGCTCAGGCAACTGCCGCAGTAGTTCACCACACGTGATTAGTTGTGTGCAGACAAGGCGGTCTGACGCCTTCATCATGAGCCTACTATTTCACTGGCGAAGTCGGCTCGGACGGAGCCTCGCCCTCCAACCGGCTGAGACATAAGGAATCACGCTTGATGCCCCAGTAGTTGTACAAAGCATTTCGCCAAGTAGGAGCTGAAGCACGTCACCACAAACACTTAAACTGCGGTCTCAACATCGATGGGTTCGTGGGAGGTTTCTGTGAGCAGTCTATTTCGCTCTCAACGTATCCGATTTGACCGTCATGAGCTGGCGGGAGCATTCGGGGACATCGGCACCGATTTACCGTTGCTGGTGGGACTGGTCGCCACCTGTGGACTGGACGCCGCCAGCGTGCTCATCCTTTTCGGGACGATGCAGGTGCTGACAGGGCTTCTGTATGGGCTGCCGATGCCCGTGCAGCCGTTGAAAGCGATGGCGGTGATTATGTTATCACAAAAGCTGTCGCCGGAGTTGCTATACGGTGGTGGTTTAGCCATCGGTATCGCCATGCTGTTGTTGAGCCTCAGTGGGGGGCTGGACTGGCTGGCGAAGGTGATCCCGCTCAGTGTAGTGCGCGGTATTCAATTTGGGTTGGGTGTGAGCCTCTGCTCCCTTGCGCTGAAGGATTATGTACAATCTTCAGGCACTGCAGGGTATCTCTTGGCGGCGGCAGGGTTCACCGCGTTTCTCTGGCTGCGGGGATACCGGCATCTGCCTGCCGCGTTGGTGCTCATCGGTGTTGGCGCTGCGTATGCGGTTCTGTTCAAAATGGATTTCGCACAGCTATCGCGCTCTATCGGCTTCAGCCTGCCCCATCTGCATATCCCCTCGCGCGATGCTATCCTACAAGGGGCGTTACTGCTGGCTTTGCCTCAGATACCCCTGTCGCTCAGCAACTCGGTGGTCGCAACCAGCCAGACCCTGCACGACCTGTTCCCCGAAAAAGCGGTAAGTATCCGGCGCATCGGGCTGACCTACTCGCTCATGAACCTGATCAATCCCCTGTTCGGCGGAGTGCCTACCTGTCACGGCTGCGGTGGGCTCGCCGGGTTTTACGCTTTTGGGGCGCGTACCGGAGGCGCACCCATTATCTACGGCGGGATGTACCTGTTACTGGGGCTTTTTCTCAGCAAAGGGTTCCATCAGGCGGTGCAGGTGTTCCCAATGCCCATTCTGGGAGTGGTGTTGCTGTTCGAGGGGCTGGGGTTGATGGTGCTGTTGCGCGACCGGATGTCGCAACCGGCGGAATTGTGGCTTGCCCTGTTGGTAGCGATGGCGGTGATAAGTTTGCCCTACGGTTATGTGGTGGGCATCGTTGGGGGAACACTGCTGTACATCGCCGGTCAGCGTCGGTGGTTCAACCTGCCCGGCTCCGAGAAGTGAGCGGTGGAGCAGGCTTTTTGCGCTTCGAAGGTGTATCATAACAGTCAGAACATCACCATCCGTTGAGGTATATCCACAGTGAACGAGCACATCGACAGCCTGTCGTTCGAGGATATATGCATTCACTGGGGCGAGGACCCCGAGCGATACATGGGTTCGGTGGTGCCGCCCATCTTTCAGAACAGTCTGTTTACCGCGCCGAGTGTCGACGCGCGGTCGCGTAAATCGGGGCGATATATCTACACCCGTGAGTCCAATCCAACTACAGACATTCTCAACCGCAAAATCGCAGCGCTGGAAGGTGCAGAGGAGGCGCGATGCTTCGCATCGGGCATGGCAGCCATCAGCGCGGCGGTGATGTCGCAACTGCGCAGCGGTGACCATGTGGTATGTGTCAAGAACGTTTATTACCCGGCGCGCGCCCTGTTACAGGATTATCTCAACCGATTCGGCGTGGAAGTGAGTTTTGTCCAGGGGACGAGGGTGGAGGATTTCGAGCAGGCATTACGTCCCAACACGCGCCTTTTTTATCTGGAAAGCCCCACCAGCATCAACTTGTGGCTGCAGCCGCTGGAGGAGGTGTGTGCGTTCGCCAGAGCGCGCGGTATCACCACCATCATCGATAACACCTGGGCGACGCCCGTTTTCCAGCGTCCGATACAGATGGGCGTGGACATCGTGGTGCATTCGGCAAGCAAGTACCTCGGTGGGCACAGCGACGTGATTGCGGGCGTGGTGTGCACCTCGCGCCAGCATATCGAGGCGATTCACCGCGAGATGACGCTCATCGGTGGCGTTCTGGACCCCTTCGCCGCGTGGCTGATTCTGCGAGGTTTACGCACACTCCCTGCGCGCCTGCGCCAGCACCAGCAAAGCGCGCTACGGGTGGCACAATGGCTTTCCGAACATCCCGCTGTGCATCGCGTGCTGTATCCGGGCTTGCCCTCTCACCCGCAATACGAGCTGGCGTGTCGTCAGATGAGCGGATTCAGCGGATTGTTCTCGTTCACCCTCAAGCACAACTCGCGCGAGGCGGCGGCAGGAGTGGTCGATGCGCTGAAGACGTTTCATATCGGCGTCAGCTGGGGAGGCTACGAGAGTCTGGCACTACCTATGCTTATCGAGGATTACGACGGGGAACAGCGCTGGGGGTTGCGGGTGCATATCGGATTGGAACAGCCGGAGAGCCTGATAGCAGACCTTGAGCAGGCGTTACGTCACGCGCAAGACAAGGGGCATTAGCTCTTTTCGCCTTTCAGTCCGCTGATGAACTTTTCGAAGAAGCTCTTCTCTTCCTCAGGCACGTCCGTGAAGCGCTCACCGCACGCCGCGGCGAACTGGCGCAGCAGCCCTCGCTGCACCTCGTTCAGGTGGGTAGGCACGTGGATGTTGACGTGCACCAGCAGGTCGCCCCTGCCCTGCCGGCGGTTAGGCAGTCCTTTACCCTGCAGGCGAATGACGCTGCCGGGCTGGGTGCCGGGTGGGATCTCCAGGGCGATATCTTCATCCAGTCCGCGCACCTTCACCGTCGCCCCCAGTGCCGCCTGCGCGAAGGAGATGGTCAACTTCGTGTGCAGGTGGGAGCCGTCTCGCTCGAAGCGTTCGTGCGGGCGCACATGAAACACCACATACAGGTCGCCTGCCTCGCCGCCGCGCCTGCCCGAGTCGCCCTCGCCCAGAAATTGCACGGCGGTTCCGTCTTCTACACCCAGCGGCACGCGGATGTTACGCTCCACCATCTGGCGCACCCGTCCCTCGCCCCGGCACTGGGTACAGGGTCGCGCAATCACCCTGCCCTCGCCGTGACAGTTGGGACAGGTGACAACGGTAGAAATAGTTCCCAGCAGGGTGTGCTGCGTATGACGTACACGCCCGCTGCCGCGACAGGTGGAACAGGTGGTGGGGCTTTCACCCGGCTCTGCGCCGCTGCCTTCACAACGGGAGCAGGTCTGAAAGCGGGCATACTGGATGGTTTTGGGCGCACCAGAAGCAATCTCCTCGAGGGTTACCTCTACATCCACGCGCAAATCGCTGCCGCGCTGGGCACGAGGCGTTTCGGTGCGCGCGCCCCCAGAACCGAAGAACAGGTCAAACAGGTCACCGATGTTGCCGAAGTCGCCGAAACCGAAGTCGGGTTCCGCCGTGCCTCCACGCACTCCGGCGCGCCCGAACAGGTCGTAAGCACGGCGCTTCTCGGGGTCACTTAACACCTCGTACGCCTCGTTGATCGCCTTGAACTTCTCTTCGGCTTGTTTGTCGCCGGGGTTCACATCGGGGTGGTACTGACGCGCAAGGCGCCGGTAGGCACGCTTGATTTCCTCCTGCGTCGCGTCTCTGCTAACCCCTAATGTCTCGTAGTAATCTACCTCGCCCGGCATAGGCACACCTCGCGTTTCGGCTACTCAGCAGACTTATCCTCGTCGCCGAAGAGGGTATGTTGCACCTCGTCCTCTTCCGACAGGTCGTCCACGTCCGGCTCGTCCTCGTCCAGACCGAGCACTGCGTCTATCTCATCTGAGAGTGAAGGTTCCCCTTCCTCACTCAGCGACAGGTCTTCGTCGGCTTCCTCTTCTGGCTCTACCACGTCCGGCTCGACCGCAGATGCCTCATGACCATTATCGGAAGCCTTGAGGTTTGCCTCGACAACCTTTGCCATCGCCTCTTCAAACTCTTCGGCGGTCAACACCGCTTCCGTCACTTCGGGTTCCATCAGCTCGGGCAAAGGTTCAGGATTGAAGCTGGGTACTAACCGCCCGGACGCAATCTCTTCCAGCGCAATAGTCAGCGGGTTGCTGGAAGAGCTCTTTACCAGCGCACGGCGAGCGATACCCTGCTCCTGCAACTGGCGTGCACGCTTTGCCGCCAGCATCACCAGCGCGTACTTATTGAAGCGGTTTAACATATCGGGGTTGGGCAGAATCATGGTTGGCTACCTCTCTTCCTTTTTCACACCCATGAATTATACCGCCTCTGGTGGCAATCGTCAACGCAGCGCGGCAGCCCCCTGAGCGTGCGTGCAGGCAATGCAGCAACACACAGGGAAATATGATGCACGGCAAGTGGACAAGAGGCGGCACTCATAGCCAAAGCAACGCGAAGGAGATTCATGTGATGCCATCTTACGAAACACTGCGGACGCTCGTACGCGACGAAATCACTCAGCGCGGTGAAGAAGGCGCGGACACATCCGGACTTATGGAACGCTGGCAGGAGGCAAAGAACACCGACGCTCTATGGGAGCTCTACCGCGAGCTGATGGCTTTGCCCATCCGCGAGGATTTCCCCTACCACGAGCCCACCGACCTGCAGGGTATCCGGCAGGCACGCGACGAGGGAATGCGCCGCTTCAAAATGGTTATCTGCGAAGAAGACCTGTTGGACCGGTTACACGGCGCATGGCTGGGGCGGGTAGCGGGATGTATGCTGGGTAAACCGGTGGAAGGCTGGAGCCACGAACGCATCCGCCAGTACCTGCAGGGAGCCGATGCCTATCCGATGACCGACTACCTGCCTGCCGAGACACGCACCCCTCCCGAAGGCGTGCCACAGCCGTATACATGGTGCACCAGGGGGTATATTCAAGCGGGCGAGCGCGACGACGATACCGACTATACGGTTCTCGGTCTGCACCTCTTTGAGAGGCACGGTGCGGGCTTTACCACGCGCGACGTAGGCAGTGCCTGGCTACACTTGCTACCCGTCTACCAGACCTACACCGCCGAGCGACAGGCGTATATCAATCTGGTCAACGAGCTGCCGCTGGAAGAGGTTCCGACCTATCTAAACCCCTATCGCGAGTGGATTGGCGCGCGTATTCGGGCGGATTTCTGGGGCTATGTAGCTCCGGGTTGTCCTGAGAAAGCGGCGGAGTTTGCCTATCGGGATGCAACGCTGTCGCACGTGAAGAACGGCGTCTACGGTGAGATGTTTGCTGCGGCGATGATTGCCTCCGCCTTTGCCACGCAGGACGTGGTGGAAATCATCCGCGCCGGCGCAGCCGAAATACCTGCTCGCAGCCGTGAAGCAGAGATGGTACGCGACTGCCTGCAATGGCGAAAAGAGTGCAAGAGCTGGCAGGAGGCTTTGCAACGCCTCTTGAATCGATACTATGGCAGATACCATCCGGTGCATACGGTAAACAACGACGCCATCGTGCTGAACGCTCTGCTGTGGGGCTGGCCCGATTTTGAAAGGGTGGTCACCATTGCGGTGATGCAGGGGATGGATACCGACTGCAACGGCGCGACGGCAGGCAGCATCTGGGGGGCGGCGTTCGGCGCGAAGGCACTGCCGGCGAAATGGGCGCAACCGCTGCAGGATAAGCTGTACAGTGCGGTTTTCGGCTTTGCAGAGAACCGAATCGACGATCTGGCGAAGCGCAGTCTGAAGCAGGCGACGAAGGTACTGACGGGCACAGGCTAACAGGGTCATTCCCTGAAGCGTGATACAAAAAATCTCCGAAAAGGGAGGTGTCAGCTATGCAGTTTGTAACGCTCGCAACAGCAGCGCCGGGTCGGGCAAAAGACCTGTTTGGTGGTGGCTTGATGCAGCTCAACAGTCTGGCTTCCCAGCACGGTATCCAGATTAAAGTGGCGATGATTACCTATGGACAGTACGACCTGGTTACCGTGTGGTCTGCGCCGGACCAGGCAACCGCCAATCGCTTCCTGCGTGCCGTAGCCGAGACCGGTCTGCTGGTCACCGATACGATGCTGGCTGTTCCTGCTGAGAGCTTCTAAGTGACGTCCCTCTGGAGGGCGAGGCTCCCGCCGAGCGGTTGTGGAACGTTTCGGCTTATCTGGAGATTCGCCCTCCCAGTTTGGCAACGGAGCAATCCCTCCGGAGGGCGAGCCGATACGGTATCCGATTCGGCATAGAATGCCAACCTTCTTGCACTCTTCCTTTACCATCTGCCCGGTTTGTTCGTGCACCAGCAGGCGCGGTAGCTGCTCTGCCTCTCTGCGATACTTACACAACAGCGCTTTGCACCGGTTCGCCGGAAAGCTCCATTACCGCTAGCGTTTCTCAACAGGTTGCCAGGCGTCGGTAGCACTCCCTATCAGGATGTGCGCGTTGCGCGGCACGTCCAGCATCTCCCGTCGCACCACATCAGGCGCGTTGACCTTCACCTGCACCCAGCTGCCCCAGGTGTCTGCACCCTCTTGGCCGCGCTTTGCCCGCAGCACCGGTACGTAGCAGTAGGAACACCCGAACCC
>CALJAP010000138.1 GCA_938027655.1 uncultured bacterium
AAGTCGCATGTCCACACGGTGGCGTGTTCCGTACCCTCGTGTAAATCGATGGCGATGGTCACCGTGTCCGTCTTCAGCCGTTCGTGCAACTCGTGCGCGTCGAAAGCGGTTGGCTTGCCATCCGCGTACACCAGAGTACCCTGCAACGCAATATGCGCCCGGTCGGGGTCGAAATCCACGCCGCTACGCCCCATCGCTGCCAGAATGCGCCCCCAGTTCGGGTCGTTGCCGAAGAGGGCGGTCTTCACCAGCGGCGACTCCGCAACCGTCTTTGCCATCTTGCGCGCCTGGGTGAAGGTGGGCGCACCGCGCACCTCAATCTCCACCAGCTTGGTAGCCCCTTCGCCGTCCCGCGCGATACGCTGTGCCAGGCGCACACACAGTGCCTCGAGAGCCTGCTGAAAATCGTCCAGATAGCGGTGCACGTCTACACCGGACTGCCCGTTTGCCAGAATCACCGCCATATCGTTGGTGCTGGTGTCCGAGTCGATGGTCAGGCAGTGGAACGAACGCTCCACCGCGTCCGTCAACACCTGCTGCAGAGCGGGGGCAGTAATCCGCGCGTCGGTGGTCAGGAAACAGAGCATCGTGGCCATATTGGGGGCGATCATCCCTGCGCCCTTGGCGATGCCGCCGATTCGCACCTCGCCTTCGGGCAGTTGCAGGCTGATTGCCTCCGCCTTCGGAACGGTATCGGTGGTCATAATGGCTTCGGCGGCAGCCTCTCCGCCCTCTGGAGAGAGCTCCAGCATCGCCTGCTCGATGCCCGCTTCTATCTTCTCCACAGGCAGTCGGTGCCCGATGATACCCGTGCTGGCGGTCACCACCTGAGCGGGTGAGCACTCCAGCAGTTGGGCAACCTTCTGCGCCATGCGCACGTTGTCCAGGAAGCCCTCTTCCCCCGTTGCCGCGTTGGCGTTACCACTGTTGGCGACGATGGCGCGGGCAGTGCCCGCCTCTATCACATGGCGCGAGTAGCGCACGCAGGGCGCCGCCGCCCTGTTGGTGGTGAACATGCCGGCAACCGTCGCCGCTATGTCCGACACGATGAGCGCAAGGTCTTTACCGTGTGATTTCACGCCACAGCGCACCCCCGCTGCGCGGAAGCCGCGCGGCGCGGTGACCGAACCGGGTATCCATTCCATGTTGTGCGGCATCTCCTAGAAAATGCTTGCGCCCGACTTCTGCCAATCCGCCAGGAACCGCTGGATGCCAACATCGGTCAGCGGGTGCTGATAGAGCTGCTCCAGCACCTTAAAAGGCACAGTGCAGGCATGCGCGCCCGCTCGCAGAGCCTCCACCACGTGCATCGGATGGCGCACGCTGGCAACCAGCACCTGGCTGGTGAAGCCGTACTCTTTAATCATATTCACCGTGTCGCGCACGGCGTTCATACCCTCACCGCTGATGTCATCCACGCGCCCGACGAAGTTGCTGATATAGTATGCCCCTGCCTTCGCCGCCAGAAACGCCTGAGACAGGCTGAACACCAGCGTGACATTACAGCGGATGCCCCCCCGCGAAAGCACCTTTACCGCCTTCATGCCCTCTTTGGTCATGGGGATTTTAACCACGATATTGGGATGCCAGCTGGCGACCTCATGCGCCTCCCGAATCATGCCCTCTGCGTCCAGACTCACCACCTCCGCGCTGATGTCGCCCGGGTTGACGATTTCGCAGATTTCCCGCACAATCTCTTTGAACGGACGCCCCTCTTTGGCTACCAGCGAGGGGTTGGTGGTCACACCCTCAATCGCGCCCCAGCTCCAGGCGGTCTTAATCTCCTCGATGTTGGCGGTATCCAGAAAGATCTTCATGCCCTTCACCTCTTATCTCTGGTTATCGCTGCCGGTTGTATTATAGCACGACCCTCTGAGAATGGAGCTTAAACGCCTCTTCGCCACGTAAAGTCGGCATGACGAGGTCGCCACAGCGTCCATGTGCTACGCGCTACTTCCAGCGATACGAGATCGTCCAGCAATACGCCTTCTGAGCCGATAACGCGAGCAAAACGGAGGTCGTTGGTCAGCAGCAAATCTGCCCCCTGCGTGCGCCTGGTTGCCCAAAGGACAGATGTTTCACCCCTAAAGAGGCTGCCTCAATCAACACCTCCAGGCTAATCGGCACCAAAATAAGGTCGGAAGCCTGGCGATATGCTTCTATTAGTGCCTGATTGCTCGCACGCAGCGGTATAATCAGGCATTCTAGAATATGGCTGGTAATTAGCTGAGTTCGGCTGTTTTGCGCTTGCTGTAGTAGAGGTTCCAACGCAGGACGATACCGGTGTTCGAATCCTCAGAACATTCTCCATGTCTCTTCACCTGATGCCAATATACCCTTATCCCTTGCCTCTCTGCCAGCGGTCGTAGAACACTGCTACAATGACCATGGCACCGATTAGCACCTGCTGCCACTCTACCTCCACGTTCAGCAGGTTACAGCCGTTGCGGATGATTGCCATCAGGAACGCGCCCAACAGGGTACCTACCACGCTTCCCTGCCCACCCATGAGGCTGGTTCCACCGATAACCGCGGCGGCAATGGCGTCCAGTTCCCAACCCTTCCCGGCGGTCGGTTGCGCCACCGTCGCCCGACTGGCTTGCAACACCCCAGCCAGCCCCGCACACAACCCGCACAGCACAAAATAGGTGCTCTGATAGCGCACCAGCGACACTCCCGACAGGCGCGCGGCTTCCGCGTTGCCGCCGATGGCGTAACAGTATCGCCCCAGTTTGGTGAAGCTCAACAGCAAGTGAAAGAACACAGCCACCCCCAGCAGCACCCAGAGCGACCACTCCTTCCCAAGCCGCTCGAAGCCGGGTGCAATGCCCGTCAGCGACACACCTCCGCTAATTAACAGCGCGGCGCCGCTCGCCATGCCCAGCATCCCCAGCGTGACCACAAAAGCGGGCATCCGCAGGCGCGTGGTGACCAGTCCGTTAAACAGTCCGCATAGCGCACCTGTTGCCAGCCCCACCGCTACACCTGCCCAGGCGGGTGCGCCTATCTCTCTCATCGCGTATACCGCCGTGACCCCACTGAGCGCCAACACCGCCCCGACCGACAGGTCAATGCCTCCGGAGATAATCACCACTGTCTCGCCAATTGCCAGTATTGCCACCGCAACGGTCTGTATCGCCACCGTGCGCAGGTTGCCCCAGGTGAGGAAAGCAGGCGTTTGCGTGCTGAGAAAAAGCCCAAGGAGCACCAGAAACGACAACGGCGCCAGCACCTGACGGTATGAGGTGCCCCATCTGCGCCACGGAGATACAGCCGGGGTGTCCATCATGTCAGTCCAGATAGTATCTGACGTTCGTAATCACCACGTCACGGATATTGCCAAGAGCCAGCTTAATCAGGAAGGCGGAGTTATTATGTAGCGCACGCTCCCACCACTTGGTGACCACAAACTCCGGTAGTACGACCGTAATCAGGTGACGCGGATGGTCCTGGCGCACCTGTCTGACGTACTCCACCAGCGGGCCGATGAGGGAGCGATATGGGGACTCGATAATCACCAGTGGCATATCGCCGCCCCATTGCTCCCAGCGTTCCTTGAGGCGTTGCGTGTCGGCAGGGTTAATCTCGATGTGTACTGCCCGGTGGTCTTTGGAGATTTCGCGGGCGTACTCCAGCGCGGGAACCACCCCGCGATGCACATCCGGCACCAGCACCAGCACCGTATGTGGCGGTAAGGGCTGTGGCTCATAGCCGATCAGCGTCAGGCGAGAGCGTACTTTCTGGTAGTGTCGATAAATTTGTTGGAATACCCACATCAGCACCGGTAACACAGCCAGAACAATCCACGCGCCTTCCGGTCCGCGCGTAATCACCAGTACGAGCAGCACAATCGCCGTGGCGGTTGCGCCCATGCCGTTCATCAGCGCTTTCCACCACCAGCCCTTTTGCTTGGTGGTTATCCAACGTTTGACCATCCCCGATTGAGAAAGGGTAAAGGCGAGGAACACACCGACGGCGTACATAGGAATAAAGCGGTCTACACTTGCTCCAAAAGCCAGTATGAGCACCGAAGCGAAAACCGACAGCAAGATAATGCCGTTGGAGAACACCAGACGGTCGCCCAGATTTGCCAGCTGGCGAGGCATGTAGCCATGTCTCGCTAAGATAGAGCTGAGCCGGGGAAAGTCAGCGTAGGCAGTATTAGCAGCCAGTACAAGCACCATAGCAGTAGCAAAGAGCACCACCGCGCGAAGCAGGTCGTTGTCGTGGAAAACGGAACGTGCCACCATCGAGATGACCGATTCTGCACTCGTATCGCCCTCGCTGCCCGTGCCACGATACACCACGTTGTTGGTTTGCGCGAGATAGGAGATGCCGAGAAATATCGTACCCAGTATCGCTCCCATCGAGAAGAGGGTCTGTGCTGCGTTCTTGCTTTCGGGCGGTCGGAAAGCCTGCACGCCGTCAGCGACCGCTTCCACCCCGGTCATTGCTGCACAGCCCGAAGCGAACGCGCGAAGAATGAGCACGAAACTAATCCCCGTCGCGCCTGTGTGCACCACTGTTTGTTCCACAGGGGGATAGGGGCGCGGCGCATATCCAAAGAGCGAACCGAATACCCCCGTAGCAATCATGCCCAGCATGCAGAAGATAAAGAAATAGGTCGGTAGGGCAAACAACATGCCACTCTCTTTTGCGCCACGCAAGTTCGCTAAGGTGAGAAACCATGTCGCCCCTAGTGCCAGCCACGTCTGATAGGGAGCCAACTCGGTAAAGAAGGAGGTAATTTGCTGTACTCCTGCGGTGATACTCACCGTGACGGTCAACACGTAGCCTGTCAGGATAGCCGCCGCCGCCAGTAAGCCGAAGTTTACGCCCAGGTTATCCCGAGAAACAATATAAGTTCCTCCGCCTTGCGGATAGGCGTGCACCGTTTGCGAGTATGAGGTGACCACAATCCACAGAAGCACCACAACAGCAAGAGAAACAGGCAAGGTGAGATGAAGAGCGTGTGGTCCGGCAATTAACAGGTTGAGTAATATCGCCTGCGTGGCGTACGCCGTGGAGGAGAGGGCATCCGACGCAAAAATCGGCAACGCCAGTATCTTGGGCAGGCGCTGATGCTCGATCTGCTCGGTGGAGAGCGGTGAGCCGAAAATCAACCGCCTCACCAGCGACCAGTCTAAACGAACCTGCGAACTCTTTCCCATTGCTCCCTTAACCGTGCTGTTTCCCTAAGCCATTTCATAATTGCACAGGCATAATCCTGCTTGGTGAGAGCTAACGGTCATTCGCTTCGCGCATTATCCGCACCACCTGCGGGGTACGCTGTGCACTCACATCATACGGGTCTCCGGGGCTCATCCAGTTCCATATCAGCGTGAGGGGAATATCCAGCTTTTTGACCTGCTCCAGCACGTTTCGCAGGAAGGGCGCGTCGGGACGCCGGGCGTAGTCGTCCCCGGTCTCCCCGATGTACAGCGGTTTGCCGATGCGCTCCGCTGCGCGTTTGAACGCCGCGAGCACCTGCGCGGAGTCCTCCTCTTTGTTGCCGAAGCGTAAGTTGTCGTGCTGGCGGTAAAAGTGGATGCTGATGAGGTCAATCGGGTCGGGGTGGGTGTCACGCAGGTAGGTCTCCATCTCCTGCTCGCTGTCCTCCGTCCAGTCGCCTTTACCCAACGCCTGTCTCAGGTGCTGTGCTGCCGGACGCGGCGCGGAAAACCCCGAGCCAATCAGGTGGTTGGGGTCGTTTCGCTTGATGAAGGTTGCCCACTCTTTCAAGAAGGGTATCATCTGTTCGGTGGTGAAATGGTCGCGACGCAGGCGCATAAACGCCGTGCCCTCGTGCACCGGGTTCAACTCGCTTCTACCGTAGGGGAACATAAACTCCAGGTCCGCGCCCAGATTCATCTCGTTTGTCAGCTCCCAGAACAGTATCGTCGGTTCGTTCTTGTAGCGCGAGACCAGCTGGTAGGTATACAGCCACAGGTACTGACGCGAGCGTGAGTCGGGGTTCGCCAACATGTCCTGCACGCACTCGTTCGCCATGTCGGGGAAGAGGTAGAGGTTCCAGTTGATGACGGGTATCAGGCGCACACTGTGTGCCTTCGCGGTTTGAACCAGCTCGTCAAATGCGCCCCAGTATACCCTTTCATTTGCCCAGTTGCGCATGTGCGACGGGTAGAAGCCGACGCCCGCGAAGCGGATAGCGGTAAAGCCTTGTTTTGCCGCCTCTTCGATGGCTTGTGCCGCCTGTTGTTTCGCCTCCCCGCCCTCAAGGAAGCGCAGGAAGAGGTCAAACTTGTTGACCGATACCAGACGCAGAGGCTTGCCATCAAGCAGCAACTGAGTGCCCTTCCGGTGTAGGAAGGCGTTCTCGTTTGCCTGTGAAAGTGTTGCCGTACTGACGCCGAACAACAGGATACCAATGATGACACGCGCGGGTTGAAATACCTCCAGGATACGGGGCACCGCTTCCTGACGAAATCTGTCGAGCCAGTGATCACTCATCAGCGCTACACCGGATTACACATCCTGAACGCCGGACAGGGTACGGAAGGCTTCACCGTATGCAGACGCAGTATCTCCGCGTCCACACGCATTATCTTCGCCACATCATAAATTGCCTGCGCGGCGATGCCTCCCAGCGTTGGCGGGTCAATACCCAGGCGCGCGTTCAGTACCAGCATCGCCTGACGCACGTCGCCCAGCTCCTCTCCCCCAAAAACAGGGTCGGTATCGGTGCTGAGCAGGCTTGCACCCATAGCGCGCCCCTGACAGTATAGCGCAAGTTTAATGTGTAATACCTCGCTATTGCGCGCCAGCGCAGCATCACGCAGCCGCCGCAGAAGCAGTTCCGCATACTCCCGTGCGCTGAAGAACGGTTCTCCTACCAGCTGTACCGAGGCGTTGAGCCAGCCTAGTTTCGCGCCGCCAATCTCATACACTTTATAATCCGCCTTTTCCAGCACACGCGAGCCGGCGGGCGCATCCTGCATCACCATGTTCATCCATTCATCCACACCGTCGCCACGCTTGGCGGAAATGGTGAGCACTGGCTTGCTCGGATGGTGCTGGCGCAAGGCGTTGACCAGTCGCTGCGTCTCTTCGGTGGAGAGCTTATCCACCTTATTGAGCACCAGAATGTCCGCCTCCTCCAGTTGTCGATGGAAAATGGGGGCAAAGCTCTGGGCGAACTCGCCGGGATTCTCCTCCAGCAGCATCTCATACAGCCGCATCGGGTCTATCAGCACCGAGAAGGGGGAGAAACGGAAGATACCTCCATAGAACTGCTTCAGGGGATTAATCACTGTTGCCACGGTGTCGGCGCAGCTGGCAACAGGTTCGGCGATGAGCACATCGGGCTCCTGCATGAGCACGTGCTCGGTAGCATCCAGCAGGTCGTTAAACTCGCAGCCAAAGCAGCCGCCGGATACCTCCGCTACCGGCATCCCGAACTGTCGCACCAGTGCAGCGTCCACCATTTCCTCAGCGTGGTCGTTGGTTACCAGCCCGACGTTCAAACCATCTTGTAGGAGTCGGCGTGCCAGCGCACCCATCGCGGTGGTTTTGCCTGCGCCCAGAAAGCCTCCGACGAAAATCAGTCGTACCGGCTTGGCGGTAGCCAGCGGCTTGGGCGTGTACATTTGCTCCGACATGCTGATAGCCCCCTTTCCATCGATAGTTTACCCTTCGCCTTGAGGAATGAGTACTCCTGCTTCGAGAGAAAAGGATGCAGGTGTACATCTTGTCCATTACACACGGCTGCATGG
>CALJAP010000139.1 GCA_938027655.1 uncultured bacterium
ATGAGCGAAGTGGGTTTGCCCGCGCCGTGTCCGGCACGAGTCTGGATGCGTATCAACACCGGGGCGTCGCCCGCCTGTACCTCCTGTAGCCTTGCGGCGAACTTGAAGGAGTGCGCAGGCATCACGCGGTCGTCGTGGTCACCGGTGGTAACCAGCGTGGCGGGGTAGCGCACACCGGGCTTCAGATTGTGCAGGGGCGAGTAAGCGTATAGCGCTTTGAACATCTGCGGGTCATCGCTGGTGCCGTAGTCCTCCTTCCACGCCGAGCCGATAGTGAACTTATGGTAGCGCAGCATATCCATGACACCTACTGCGGGCAACGCCACCGCAAAGAGGTCAGGTCGCTGGCACATAACCGCTCCTACCAGTAACCCGCCGTTTGAACCGCCGCGAATCGCCAGCTTGCGCGGATTGGTGTAACGATGGTCTATCAGGTACTCCGCCGCGGCGATAAAGTCGTCGAACACGTTCTGTTTGCGCTCCTTCGTGCCTGCCTGATGCCATTCCTCGCCGAACTCGCCCCCACCGCGCAGGTTGGGTATCGCCAGAATGCCTCCCTGCTCCAACCAAACCAGGTTCGTCACCGAGAAGTAAGGGGTGATGGAGATATTGAAGCCTCCGTATCCAGTGAGCAGGGTAGGATTCTCGCCGTGACGCTGCAAGCCTTTGCGATGGGTGAGGAACATCGGCACGCGCGTACCGTCCTTGCTGCGATACCATACCTGCGTTGTCTCGTACTGTGAAGGGTCTAACCCCTCTATTTGAGGTGCATGGAAGACAGTACTTTCGCCCGTGCGGGCATCATAACGGTAGACCGTGTAGGGGTACACAAATGAGGTGAAGCCGTAGAAAAACTCCTCTTGACTACGCCTGCCGATGAACCCGCTGCATGTGCCCAGCGTGGGCAGGGGTATCTCCTTGACAAACTCGCCTTTCAGGGTGTAGAGACACACTCTGCTGGTCGCGTTGTGCAGAGAGACCACTGCCATCTGTTTGCCCGTCAGGGTCACCGCCTGCAGGGTGTCCTCGCCCTCGGGCAGGATAGTTTTCCAGTGCGCCTTGTCGGGCTGGCGCAGGTCTATCGCCACCACCTTGCCTCGTGGGGCGTCGAGGTCGGTACGGAAGTAAAAGAGCGTGCCGTCGTTGCCCAGAAACTGGTAGGACGCCTCAAACTGGTCTATTAAGAACTGTATCGGCGACTGCACCGCGGGCTGGTTGGGACGCTTCAGGTCTATCACGGCTATCAGGTTCTTGGGTCCCGCCTCGGTGATTTCGATAACCGCGTAACGCCCGTCCTCGCTCACTACGACGGAAAACCGCCACTCAGGTTTATCCGGTCGTTCAAGGATGAGCAGGTCCTCCGACTGTGGCGTGCCGAGGCGGTGGTAGTACAGTTTCTGATTCAGGTTGGGATGCCACATCGGGTTAGCATCTTTCGGCGGTTCGGGATAACGGCAGTAAAAAAAGCCCTTGCCATCCTTTGTCCATGCAATGCTGGAGAACTTCACCCACTGCAGGTCATCGGGCAGGTCCTCGCCGGTCTCCACCGAGCGCACCCTGATGCGCTGCCAGTCCGAGCCGGCGTCGGATAACCCGTATGCCAGCCATCGCCCGTTTTCCGAGACCGACACGTTCGAAACCGATACCGTGCCGTCGGGCGAGAGCAGGTTCGGATCGAGCAGTACGCGCGGTTTGCCTGTCAGAGTCGGTTGCCAGTAGAGCACCGCCTGATTTTGCAACCCATCGTTTTTGAAGTAGAAGTAGCGCCTGCCTCGCTTAAAGGGGATGCCATACCGGGCGTAGTTCCACCGCCGGGTGAGAATGCGCCTGAGCGGCTCGCGGTGCGGCAGGCTGCGCAAGTAGGGCAGGGTCAGCGCGTTTTGCGCCTCTATCCATGCTTTCGTATCAGGGGATTCGGTATCTTCCAGCCAGCGATAAGGGTCGGGTACAAGCGTACCGTGGTAATTATCCACAACATCTACTTTACGGGTGGGCGGATATGGCAGAGGCTGTGCTATCACCTCTGTGACCAGCAACGCCAGCAGCAGAATAAGGCTAATCTCTATCAACCCCGCAGACATCATACACCGTACCTCTTCCTGAGTGACATCTTGCCCCTATTATAAGCGCAAAAGGGGAAAATGTAAACGATTCACCCGGCTCTCCCCTCCATAGAGGACTTCCTCTTTCCCTCAGGGTAAAATAAGGTTACCTGGTAAACAACGGTGGGGCGTGAAGCATGAACATTCATCAGACCGATTTCGTCGTGATTGGCAGTGGGATTGCGGGGCTGACCTTCGCACTGCGTGTGGCGGAACAGGCAGAGGTGGTGGTTATCACCAAGAAGGAGCGCAGCGAATCCAACACCAACTACGCGCAGGGAGGCATTGCCGGGGTGCTGTCGCCGGAGGACACCTTTGACCTGCATATTCAGGACACCTTGAACGCGGGGGCGGGGTTGTGTCACGAGGACGCGGTGCGCGTGCTGGTGCAGGAAGGACCGCGCCAGATCCGACGGTTGATTGAGCTGGGAGCGCGCTTCGACATGGAGCGCGATGCGCAGGGCAACCCTGTGCTGGCTCTGGGACGCGAAGGAGGCCACTCGCGCAACCGCATCGTCCATTACGCCGACCAGACGGGTTGGGAGATCGAGCGCACCCTACTGGAAGCCACTCGCCATCATCCACGTATTACCATCCATGAGCACTTCTTTGCGCTGGACCTCATTATCCGCAATGGGGAATGTGTGGGCGTTTGGGTGCTCAACACCCATTCCGACGAGCCGGAGGCGTTTTTCGCGCGGGCGGTGCTTCTGGCGACGGGTGGCTGTGGGCAGGTCTATCCGCACACCACCAATCCGCCAATCGCTACAGGTGACGGCATCGGCATGGCGTGGCGGGCGGGCGCGTGCATTGCCAATCTGGAGTTCATGCAGTTCCACCCCACCACCCTGTACCACCCCGGGGCGCGCAGTTTTCTCATTTCCGAGGCGGTGCGGGGCGAGGGGGCGATTTTACGCCTGCCCGACGGCACCCCGTTTATGGAGAAGTACCACCCGATGAAAGACCTCGCACCGCGTGATGTGGTTGCCCGCGCCATCGACGCGGAGACAAAACGACTGGGCATCCCGTGCGTCTATCTGGACATCACGCATCGCCCCGCGGAGTTTCTGCGCCAGCGGTTTCCCGTCATCTACAGCAGGCTGGAGAGCGTGGGCATCGATATGGCGCGAGAGTGGATACCCGTGGTGCCCGCCGCGCACTACATGTGCGGTGGCGTGCAGACCGACCTGTACGGCAGAACGTCTCTTCCGCGTCTCTATGCTGCCGGGGAGGTTGCCTGCACGGGGGTGCATGGCGCAAACCGTCTCGCCAGCAACAGCCTGCTGGAGGCGCTGGTGTTCGCCGACCGCGCCGCCCGTCACGCATGTGATGCTGGATGGAGCCAACCGCCGACCGATTCGGTGCCCACGCTGGAAGCCATCGCGCAGGCAGGAGGCGTATCGGAAGAGGTGAGACAGGAGGGCGTCCGTCGCCGGTTGCACGAGGTAATGCATCAGAAGGTGGGTATTGTGCGCAGGCTGGCATCGTTAGAAGAGGCGGCACAGCAACTGCAGCTCATCGCTCAGCAGGCTCAGGCAGCCATGCAAAAAGAGCCTCATCGTGTGGAGGCGTGGGAGGACTGGAATCTCGCTATCGTTGGCAACCTCATTGTGCAGTGCGCCCTGCGCCGACACGAAAGCCGCGGGTTGCACACCCTAGTAGACTTTCCCGAAAGGGACGATGCGAACTTCAAGCACGACACGGTATTGTGCAGAACGCAGCCGGGTTAGTGCGCCTCTTCCAGACTCCATACGAACATCTTCAGGGGCAGATGCCTTGCGCTGCGCTGTTTGCGCAGGGCGTCTAACCCCTCGCGAATGTTCGGCACGCAGTCGGCAGGTACCGCACACAGGATAACGCTGTTCAAGCCGGGCCAAATCGGCGTGTTCTCGCGTGGACCGCTTTCCCCCTTGCCGGTAGCGTCATGTAAAACGGTGTATCCCGGTGCCCCCGCTTCGTTGATTATCTCCGTCACCCGCGCAGTCACACCCGCATCGCATACAATCAGCACCATCTGCATTTCCGCCATTGCCGCGCCTCCTCGAAGGTGTCAGGGCGAACATCCCGATGAACCAGACCCCACCCCCGCCCTCCCCGCGAGCGGTGGAGGTATCTCGTACGGTTCAGCAGGAGTCCGCCCTCCACACAGACAGATTACACGTCCTGCAGCGAACCGGACAGGTACGCCTCGTACGCGGTGAGGTCCAGCAGTCCGTGCCCGGACAGGTTGAACAAGATAACCTTCTTTTCGCCTGCCTCGCGCGCCCGGATGGCTTCGTCTATCACGG
>CALJAP010000140.1 GCA_938027655.1 uncultured bacterium
TGCTGGTGGGCGCGATACACCAGCGCACGCAGGTCCTTGGGCAAACACGACCCGCCGAACGCGAAGCCCGGCGTGAGGTACGCTGGCGAGATGTTCAACTTGGTGTCCATCGTCAGCAGACGCATCACCACGTGACTGTCCACACCTTCCCGCTTGCACCACGCACCGATTTCGTTGGCAAAGGTGATTTTGAGTGCATGGAAGGCGTTGCTGGCATATTTTACCATCTCGGCGGTGCGCAGGTCGGTCTTCACGCACTCGGTGGGGATGCTCGCGTACAACCCCGCCACGCGGTCGACGGCTTCCACGCTCTGCGAGCCGATAACGGTCAGCGGCGGGTGATAAAAGTCGTGGATAGCCGTGCCTTCGCGCAGAAACTCCGGGTTCATGCACACATGAAACCCCTCGCCGTGCCGCTTGCCAGAGGCGTCCTCCAGCGTGGGAATGACCAGCTCCTCACAGGTGCCCGGCAAAACGGTGCTGCGTACTACTACGATGTACGGTTGCCTGCGCTCGGCGAGCGCAGTCCCAATCTGGCGGCACACACGCTCGACGAACTCCAGATTCAGGCTTCCGTTACGTCGGCTGGGCGTGCCCACGCAGATAAGGGCGAGGTCGCTTTGTGCCACTGCCTCCTCTGCGCAGGTGGTGGCAACGAGCCTGCCTGCCTCGCGTGCGCGGCGGATGTAGTCTTCCAGGTCACGCTCCACAATCGGGGAACGCCCCTCCGTAATACACTGCACCTTGTAGACGTCGGTATCTACTCCGATAACACGATGCCCCTCTGCCGCGAAGCAGGCAGCCGTGACCGCTCCGACGTAACCAAGACCAAAAACCGCTATCTGCATCTAACCATCACCTTATAAAGCATCCGAACGCAGCCGCAGCGATGTGCCTGCATAGGATACCTGCATTCTATCACTCTGCGCTTGCAGGGTGCAAGCCCGCGAAAATAACAGGTTCGGCCCCGGGAAGGCTTGACATCCGCCTCGCCACAGGAGTATACTTTTCATGCTACTTTTTTCAAAAACGTGTTACAAGGAGGCAACATGAAACGTGCATTCACGCTGATTGAGCTGCTAGTGGTTATCGCAATTATCGCGATACTGGCGGCGATACTCTTTCCTGTTTTCTCGCAGGCGCGTGAGAAGGCGCGGGCGGTGTCTTGCCTGTCTAACTGCAGGCAGATGGGGATTGCTATCGCAATGTATGTGCAGGATTGGGATGAAGGGTTTCCGTTGACCGAGCCTCATGAGTACGGCGGCGGGCACGCGCCTGTGGGACCGGGTTGGCTGAAGAGCTGTCAGCCCTACGTGAAGACACAACTCTTGAACCGTTGTCCTTCTGACAGTAGCCCCCTCTGGAACGACGACGACCCCACCTCGCGTGTGGCTTCATATGGGCTCAATGCTTACCTGACCCCAGACCATCCTCCGTACTTTGGCGTGCGCTTGGGTGGTGTAAACAATCCGGCGCAGTGTGTGATTGTTGCTGAATTAGCCGACCAGGTACCGGATGACCATTTTGTGGCCGCAGCGTGGGGTAACCCAACGAAAGTACCGGAGTTTGGACCTGGTTCGGAGGAGCACGAAGCGGAATGGGATGACGAAGCGAGAGAACCACGCAGTGTGGCTATCCGCCGCCATCAGGGGGGAGCCAATTATGTGTTCGTGGACGGACACGCCAAATGGCATCGCTTTGACCAGACCTGGCAACAGACACCCGGACAGCTGCCTGCGGTAGACTGGTACGACCCTCAGCGGTAGACGCAGGGATTCTGCTTCATCGTGTGCATATGCGGAGCTTTGTACCCCGACTGTGGTATAATGCACACGGTGAGCATCGATGCCGTTTACCGTGAGGGATTTTGAGGACCTGGTTCGTCTGCTCCGCGAGCACCCGGAGTGGCGCGAGCGACTGCGCTCGCTGATTCTGCCAGAAGAGTTTTTTGCTCCAGCGCCGGTCATACACGACCACGACCAGGCGATTCGTCGCATCGAACAGGCAGTGGCGGAACTGGCAGAGCTCCAGGGTCGTGCGGACGAGCGTTTCGAAGCCTTTCGGGAGGAGATGCGAGAAGGCTTGCGTGAGCTTCGCGAGTCCATCCAGCAGCTCACCGAGGCACAGCGACGCAATGAGAAAAGCATTGCCGAGTTGACCGAGGCGCAGAAGCGTGCGGACGAGCAGATGGCTGAATTCAGGGAAGCGCAGAAGCGTGCAGACGAACAGATGGCTGAGTTCAGAGAGGCGCAGAAGCGTATAGACGAGCGTTTTCTCGAATTGCGGGAGGCGCAGCGCCAGACAGACGAGCGATTGGCGGCACTGGCCGAATCCACTGAAAAACGCTTCGCAGAAATGCGGGAGGCGCAGCGCCAGACAGACGAGCGACTGGCGGCACTGGCCGAATCCACCGAAAAACGTTTCCTTGAACTGCGCGAAAGACAGGAGCGTACGGACGAGCGATTGGCGGCACTGGCCGAATCCACCGAAAACCGTTTCGCAGAAATGCGAGAGTGGACGGAACAGCGTTTTGTCGAGACGCAGCAGTATACAGACGAACGCATATCTGCCCTGCAGGAGTGGGCACAGCAGCAGTTCGTGGAGACGCAGCGGCACACGGACGAGAAGTGGTCTTCACTGCGGGAGTGGGCGGAACAGCGGTTTGCTGAAGCACAGCAGCATACGGACGAGAAGTGGTCTTCACTGCAGGAGTGGGCGGAACAGCGGTTTGTGCGTCTGGAAGGCAGGGTAGATAACCTGTACTCAGAGGTGGGGCGGCTTACCAACATCATCGGTGCATCGCTGGAGGAAGAGGCACAGGCATCGGTGGCGACGTTGATGCGGCACAAAGGCTACAAAGCCCCTGTCGAAGGCTACCCCGTACGGCTGGATGGAGCAGGCGAAATCGACGTCGTCCTACCGGTGGAGTCACCCGAAGGCGAGAGGTTTACCGTGGTGGCGGAAAGCAAGGCGCGTCTTAGCCGCCGGGCGGTGATCGATTGGGCAAACCGCATGAACTCCCCTGACTTCCGGCGTCGTCTCAGGGAGGCGGGGGTGCCGGGTCCCTATCTGGTGTACACCTACGCTATCCGTGTAGACCCTGCCGCTCTGGACGCGGCGCGCGAGGTCGGCATCGGCGTGATGTCCGGGCGAGGGGTGCTGGTGGAACCCAAAGAACCTTTGCCTGAAGCATAGATTCTCCGCGATTACAGCAGGACAGGCTCGTTTTCCACACGAAACCTCTACTCTGTATAGACCCTGAGCAGGAGGTCCTCTCATGCATCCCAAGCCGACATCGCAACAGCTTGCTTGGCAAGAATCAGAGCTGAGTATGTTTCTGCATTTCGGCATGAACACCTTTACCGACCGCGAATGGGGCGAAGGAAATGAAGACCCCCGATGGTTTAACCCTTCACAACTGGACACCGAGCAGTGGGTGCAGGTTGCCAAAGAGTGCGGTTTCACATATCTCATCCTCACCGCGAAACACCACGACGGTTTCTGCCTGTGGCAGACGCGCTACACCGAGCATTCGGTGAAGAACAGCTCCTGGCGCATGGGCAGAGGCGATGTGGTGCGCGAGTTCGCTCGTGCCTGCCAGCAAGCGAAGTTGAAGATGGGCATCTACCTCTCCCCATGGGACCGACATGAACGTACCTACGGCGACTCACCCGCCTACAACCGCTACTTTGTCAACCAGCTGACCGAACTGCTTACACAGTACGGCGAAGTAGCAGAGGTCTGGTTCGACGGCGCATGTGGCGAGGGGCCCAACGGACGCCGGCAGGAGTACGACTGGCAGAATTACTACGCGGTGATACGCAAACTGCAGCCCAGCGCACTTATCGCTATCTGCGGTCCCGACATCCGGTGGGTGGGCAATGAGGACGGCTATGCACAGGAGACCGAATGGAGCGTGCAGGACTCCGTGCCCGCTTTTCATGGTAACGTCACAGGCAAGGTGTGGTGGCCCGCCGAGTGCGATGTGTCTATTCGCCCGGGCTGGTTCTATCATGCGCACGAAGATACAAAGGTGAAGTCACTGGAGCACCTGCTGGATATCTATTTCAAATCGGTGGGGCGCAACAGTGTCCTATTGCTCAATGTGCCTCCTGACCGGCGTGGGTTGCTGCCCGACCCCGATGTGCAGCGCCTACGCGAGTGGCGCAAAGCGTTAGACAGCATCTTTGCCAGAGACCTCGCTGCGCGTAAACCTGTTCGAGCCAGCAGTGCCCAGCGCGGGCATGGAGCAGCGTATACCGTCGACGGCAAGCGGGATACTTACTGGATACCGCGCGAACTGCCTGCTTCTCTGGAAATAGACCTGCGCCAGCCAACCACCTTCAATATCGTGATGCTACAAGAGTACATCGCGGAGGGACAGCATGTGGAAGAGTATTCGGTGGAAGCTCTGGCCTCCGCAGGCTGGCAGGAGATAAAGCGCGGAACCACCATCGGTCACAAGAAGCTGGACCGGGTTGCTCCGGTGACCGCTACACGCGTGAAAATAAGCATTCTCAAGTCACGCGCGCTGCCCTTAATACGTACGGTGAGCCTGTATCATGCCCCAGAGGTAAAGACCGCGTGAGAAAAATCACTCAGCAGAACCTATGGAAAATCTGGTATCGCCAGCCTGCGCCAGTAGAGCTGCCGACCAGCAACGCCTGGCAAAATGCGCCCAGCTGGGTGCGTGCTCTGCCTATCGGCAACGGCAAGCTCGGCGCGATGATTTACGGAGGCATTGAGGCAGAGCGTATCCAGCTGAACGAGGATAGCGTCTGGTAGGGTGAAAAACAGTCTCCCCATCATCGAAATGGTGGGCTATGGTGAGGAGAAACCTGTCTTCACAGGTTTTTTAATCCGCGCAGGCGGAGACTCGCGCCCGCCTTGCCCAAAGCATGGCGCGAGGGGTATGCGAAGGGCTTGGGCGTGCGCGGAAGAGCGCAAATAGACATCTTCTGGCAGGACGGCAAAGCCACCCGAGCTGTGCTGTTCATACACTCGTTCGCAGCGCATAGCGTCCGCATCCGTCCTCTTGAGGGTCAACAGGTGGTGCAGATTACTGAGAACGGCAAAAGCACGCCGTTTGAAGTCAACGATGACGGCACCATTACGTTGAAAGTGGCGAAGGGGTGGAAGGTGTACAACCTGATAGTGAGGTAGGGTATGCGTTTTGCGTCGGGGCGAGGCTCCTGCCGAACGGCTCAAGCGGTTGATGAATGTTTGGCAGGTTATGCCATGCGTTATGCTGAATAAAAATGGAAGCACTTTGTCTTCAGCGGAGGAGATGTTGCGAAACGATGAGGTGGCTGTTTGCGCTGTGGATACTGGCTTTGCCGCTGAGCAGGGCTGCGGGCGAAGTGGCGGCGCGTGCAGGAGACTACGAAGTACGGCTCGGCACAAACGGGTTTGAGGTGCGCTATCGAGGCGTGCCTGTTGTCACCGGTAGTCGGTTCACGCTGTTCAAACCGAACTACACAGGGGCGTACTTCTCACAGGCGGACCTCACCGGATTGCCCTCGCAGGTGGACGGCAACCGCATCACCGTCACCGGACGCATCCCGGACATCGACGCCGAGTTCTCCTGCCGCGCCCTCGTGGACAAGGGGGGCGTACAGATATGGTTTACCCTGCGCGTGCGCGGGCAGGCGGAGCCAAGCCCTGTGGAGCTTGCCCTGCTGATGTTTCCGCCAGACGAGTTCGCTGGCGGCAGCTACCGCATGGATAGCCTGTTTGGTCAAGCGCGCCCACAACCTTTACCGTTAGAGAAACCCCAGACCTCTGCATCGGGCACGCAGTTGATTGCTGGTGGCGTACGGGGGCTGACGCTGACAGGGCGCAGGGTAGAAATCACGCTGGAGAATCTCGGCGAGGTAGCCCCCAATTTCTTCGACATGCGCTCGCGCGATTTTCCACAGCCCGAACGGGTGTACTGGTTGTTATACCAGTGGGCAGCAACCGGAGGCGAGACCACCTGCGGCGTGCGGTTGCAGGCACGTCCGGTAGCGCAAACAGCCACGCTGCGCGCAGGCGCAGGCAAGGTGTCCCTTGTGGAAGGAGGCAGACAGATGGAAGCACGGCAGATTTTCGTGTCCCAGCAGGCGCACGCCATCGAGAAGGCAGCTGCCCGTGAACTGCAGCGTATCCTGCGCGAGATGGTCGGTAAAGAGATACCCATCACCGAGAGCGACGGCAGTGGACTCCCTGCGCAGGGCGTGGTGTATGTAGGCAGAAGCGAACCTGCCAGAGCACGTGCCCTCTATACCGATGAGGAGTTCGCACCTCTCGGCGAGGATGGCTTCATCCTGCGCCTGCAGGGAGGCAATCTGCTGGTGGCAGGGGGCGGCTATCGCGGCACGGCTTATGCGGTGTACCGTCTGCTGGAACGGCTGGGTTGCCGGTTCTATTCTACCGAGCTGGAGGTGATTCCCCGCAGAGCTGCACTGCAGGTCAAATCGCCGCTGAACGTCGTAGATAAACCCGCCTTCGAGTGGCGGGCGATGTGGGGAAGGGTGCTGCCCATAACCGCCGGGTTGTCACCCGGAGAGTGGGAGGCGAAGGTAGGCGGAATAGACGTGCCCAAGATGATGGGCATCCCCCCGCGCGGTTTCTGGCACCATACCATGGGCTTTCTGTTGCCTGCCGACAGCGTGCCCAGAGAGTATCTCGCCGAAATCGGTGGCGAGCGGCGTGTGACCGAACCGGCGGTGCAACAGTACTGCCTGTCCAATCCCGACCTGCAGAAGGCAATGACCGAAGCGGTGCTTCGATGGATAGAAAGCAACCCCGACCCCCTGTACTATCCGGTACACTACGGCGACACCGCGCAGTTCTGCCAGTGTGAGCGATGTAAAGCATGGTACGAAGAGCACGGCAGTTTGACCGACGCGGTGATATGGTTCAACAACCAGATAGCGCAGGAGGTAGCGAAGCGGTTTCCGGGCAAGTTCATCACCACGCTGGCATATTGGGCAACTCGCAAACCGCCGGTAAAAGAGCGTCCTTTGCCCAACCACCTTATCATCTTCTGCGCCATTGCGGAGTGCCAGGCGCGTCCGTGGTCGCATCCGGTGAATCTGAAGCGAAACGTGGTTTCGGATTTGGAACAGTGGATTGCCATCCATCCGCTGGGCGCACAGGGTATCATCACCTTCGAGTATCCCACCACCTACTATTACGTGGGTTATCCTTACCCTGCCCTCTACGCTTTCGCAGAGAACCTGAAGTACTACAAGCGACTGGGCATACGGGGAGTATACATCTGCGGGTTAACCGACGGGCATCTGGTGCATCTCTACTCATATGTGATGCCCCGCCTGATGTGGAACCCCGACGCCGACCTACGCCAGCTGATAGATGAGTTCTGTAAGGCGTGGTACGGCAAGGCGTGGCAGCCGATGCGGGACTACATCGACCGCTTGCACCGCAGCGCGACAGAATCGACGAGCGAGGGCGTGATGGACTGTCACGCGGGACCAGGGCAACGGTTCTTCCGCGAGCTGTTCACACGCGAGTGGCTGGACAAGCAAATCTATCCCCTCTTCGAGCGAGCCGAACGGCTGGCAGAAAGCGAGTTGACTAAGCGACGCATCTGGCGCGAGAAGTGGGGGGTGTTGTTCACCGACCTGTTCCTGAATGTGCAGCGCGGCAGGGACATTGTGCCTGATGCCAGCGAACGCGGTTACATCCGGCAGATGCCGTCGCGAGAAGCATACTATCGCATCTCCGAACTGCTACGCCTCACCCGCGTACTCGGGCGCAACTGGGCGGTGGAGCCTCGCCTCCGATACACACTCTCTGCGGTTATCGGCTTCGAGCCGACGCGAACCCCGTGGTGGGAATGCCCGCAGGTGCAACAGCTGATGGAAGACCCACAGCGCGCTTATGAACAGGAGATGAAAGCCTTCAGCGAGCAGGAGGTGGCGCGACGCATCGTTCGGCTGGAAAGCCCCTACCTGATAGCAGACCTTGTGCCTGCACTCGGAGGGCGAATCTGGCGGCTGTACTCTAAAGAGATGAAGGAGGACCTTTTGTGGCGAGGCACACTGGAATGGCGGTTCCTGCAGAGTGGACATCGGGCGGATTACTACCTGAACTTCGGCGGGTACGAGGAGTACATCGGTGAGAAGTTTGCCTCTCCCGGCTGGTCGGAACGGTACGACTGCACCGTTTCGCCGGACAAACGCAGTGCCACCCTGTCCGCCACTCTGTCGGGCGGCTTGCAGATAACGCGCGTGGTCACCCTTTCCCCTGACGAGGCAGCGGTAGAGATTGAAACACGCCTCACGAACCGGTCGACCCAACCGGTTTCCGGTGTGGTGTTACGCACACATCCGCAGTTTCGGCTATCCGGCAGCAGCGAGGGCTTGCAACTGCTGGTGAAGACCGCGGACGGCAGCTGGAAGCCAATGCCCGTACGCTCGGAAACCTTCCTGAACGGTGCAGACCTCCCCGCAGGCGCATGGGGTATTGCCGACCGGACGCGAGGCATCACTATTTTCAACGAGTTTGACCCCTCGCAGGTGCGCCAGTGCTATCTGTACACCTCACGCGAGTTTACCAATCTGGAGTTGTTTTCTCATGCGAAGACGCTGGCTCCGGGCGAGAGCTTTGTGCTGAGGCATCGGTACGCGGTCGGTCGTGAGTATTAATTCACCACATGTGATTATTTGTGGTGTAGACAAACCGGTGCCACTTGCCTGTTCTTCTGTAGCCGCGACCTTCAGGTTGCGGCCCTCTAGCGCAGGCTAAAGCCTGCGGCTACTACGAGGATTATTTTCCGGATTGCACCAGGTGCCCTAGTCATTCACTCCATACGCGGCTCCCGTCACGCTCTCTGTGGACAGGCTGCCATCTACTATCCTCACCGCGACGAATCCCCGTTCATGACGGGTGAACAGGTCAGGATGCTCAGCCAGAAGGCTCGCCTGTACCTCTTCGGGGAGCATACTCAAACCCCGGAAGTAGTGGTAGCCGTTTCGCTCCACGTGTGGAATACCCAGATTCGCCATGAGAGCGAGGTCCTGTTGTAAAGAGACGGGCGGTACGGTGGTCAAATCCTCGCCGCTGACCAGCGCACGCCTGCCCTGCCGACGCAGGTGAGCCACGAGACAGGTGTTCGCGATGCCCTTAAAGACGCCTTTGCAGCTCTTCACGCTGCAGCCATCATAACCACACTCCAGCGCGCTTTGCAGGCTGTGCAGTTCGGCATCGGACTCGTCGATAACCATCTGGGGACGTCCACGCCAGCGATGCAGCTGCTCGCGAGTACGGTCGCTCAACGCCTCGTCGCGATGTAACGGTTGCTCCACGAAAATCAGTGCGCGCAGGAACTCGCGCAGGTCGGCATCCGCTTGCAGGCTCTCCCAGAAGGCACGGAAGGTCTCCATATCGGGATACATCTCGTTGGCGTCGAGGGTGAACCGACAGGACGGACAATTCTCTCGTAGCACTCCTGCCAGTGCTTTCAATCGCTCCCTATCCACCCGCGCATCGCCGCACAGCTTTATCTTGAAGCAGGTTAACCCATAGAGACGGACGCATTGCTGTAAGGATTGGGGTAATCCGTCGTCCAGTCGTTCTTCAGGGGAGATATCGGCGTCGGTCAATGGGTCGCTCAGCCCCACCGTATGGCGCACGGTGATGTAGCGAATCGGCTCAGGGGGCAGGTAGTCGCGAGGCTGCACGCCAGCCAGCGCAGGGTGCATCTGCTCCAGCGAGATGCCCAGTGTGTTGTTGCGCAGGGCGATGGCGAAGGTGGTGTCGGTTGCCTTGCAGAAGGCGTGGATAATCGCCCTCTCCACCAAGCTGACACCAAACGACGCTACCAGAGGGGCGATGCTTTCCCTTTGCGCCCAGCCCATCTGTGCGTGATACACCTGCCACCACAGGTCAAAGGGAGTAGCGACTTCACCGACCTCGCAGGCAAGATTGCACGCATGAAGGACGGCTCGTAGCAACAGTTGCGCTTCTTGCTCCGGCGTCAGGTCGGGGTCTTTGATAAACCAGCGTGGAGCGAGATGGTCGGCGGATACGCCCTCCGCCTGCCGTCCATCGACGGCAACCCTTACGCGCAGAATGAGATGTTGCAGATCGCGCACGGTAGCGATGCCGTAGCGAAAGGGCATTCGCGTATGCATCGGCAGAAGGGTGTGGGCGGTGTGTTGGACGCAGATAGCCATCGCCCCAGGCTAACCGTTAATCTCCTGTGGCAATCGTGCAAGCCCAGATTTTGGGTCAGGCAGCATAAAGTAGCCTCCCCTCCCGCAACACAACAGCCGGAAGAGAGCTCATCACCTGGGCACGCCTCTCGGAGCGAGACCGCTCCCACACAACGACATCCACAGATACTCCTGTGCCGCGCAGAACCCGGTACCCCAACCTGCTGCTGCGTCGCTCCGGCGGGGCATCATCTGAGACGACTACCAGCAGGTCATAGTCGCTATCAGCATCCGATTCCCCCCGTGCTACAGAGCCGAAAAGATATATTCGCTCTGGCTGATATGCTTCCACCAGCCGCCGGACTATCTCTGCCAGAGCAGGGTTATCAGAAGATAAGTACACCATATTTCTGTGGTCGGGAAGTGCCGATGATTTTTCCTGCTCCATTATATACCCCCAGCTGCCTCCTTGTCCAGCCACCACACCAGTTCCCCCTGCTCGGGCAATACCAGCGCGGCGGGGAGGGGGGTGTCCTCCATAAGCACGCGCCGCACCGTTTCCGCTTTGTCCGCACCGGTAACCAGAAAGTACACCGCCTGTGCCGCGTTCAGTACGGGGAGGGTAAGTGTTAAGCGTACGCGCGGCTCCACCGGCGCCTCTCCGACCGCTACCCATCTTTCCCGTTCCTTCAATGTAGCGGCGCCCGGAAACAGCGACGCGGTATGCCCATCTGCCCCCATACCCAGCAGAACGAGGTCAAATCGGGGTATCCCCCCGAAGAAGGTGCGGAGCTCCTGCTCGTAAAGGCATGCAGCGTCATACGGGTTGGTGACATCGGTGGGCATCGGGTGTATCTTTTCGGGCGGGATGTTCAGGGGGGCTATCAGCGTTTCGTATGTCATGCGAAAGTTGCTGGCAGGGTGGTCGTGCGGCACATAGCGTTCGTCGCCCCAGAAGAGATGCACCCGCCCCCAGTCTATCTGCTGTCGGTACTCCTTTGCCAGCAGGCGGTACAGGGCACGCGGCGTGTTCCCGCCTGCCAGAACGAGGCTAAAGGCGCGCTGCTGCTGTAACGTCTGCGCTACCCGTTTGGCAAGCGCATCTGCGACGCCACGAGCGAGCTCGTCAGCGGTCTCGGCTATGCGCACTATGCGTCCGTGTGTTCGCCTGTCAGTGCTCGCCATCGGTGTGTCGGGGAATCGAGGATGCGCTCCGCCTCGCGGGGACCCTCACTGCCCGCAGGGTAGAACGCCATCGGCACGTTTTGGGTTTGCCATGCTCGCAGCACGGGGTCCAGCACCGCCCACGCTATCTCCACTTCGTCAAAGCGCAGGAAGTAGGTGCGGTCGCCCTGCAGCATGCTCAGCAACAGCGTCTCGTATGCTTCAAAACCCTCCTCGCCAGCCTCTCGATAACAAGCCCTCAGCACAATGCGGCGCGCTCGCATCTCCAGCCCCACCGATTTCGCCTGAGCGACCAGCTCCATTGCCTCAGCAGGTTTCATCTCGAAGACGAAGCAGTTCGGTTCGAGACGGTCCAGAGGCGTCTGACGGAAGAGGTGCACGGGAGCCGATTTGAACTGGATGGCTATCTCGCTGCGTTCCGCCGACAGTCGCTTGCCCGTGCGCAAATAGAAAGGCACGCCCTGCCACCGCCAGTTATCCACGTACAGCTTCAGGGCGGCGTAGGTTTCGGTTGAGGAGTTCGGTGACACGCCCGGCTCCTCCAGATAGCCCGGCACCTCCACACCCCCAACCTTTCCCCGCGTGTACTGGCCACGCACTGCAAACGCGCCGACGGCGTTCTGGGGGATAGGGCGCACGCACTGCAACACCTTCACCTTTTCACTGCGCAGGGCGTCGGCATCTAGGCAGGGCGGCGGTTCCATGGCGGTGAGGGTGAACAGCTGCATCAAGTGGTTCTGCACCATATCGCGCAGAGCGCCCGACTGATCGTAGTAGCCGGAACGGTCTTCTACACCGGCGGTCTCAGCGGCAGTAATCTGCACGTAATCCACATAGTTGCGATTCCACAGCGACTCCAGCAACAGGTTGGCGAAGCGAAAGACGAGGATGTTCTGTACCGTCTCCTTGCCCAGATAATGGTCAATGCGGAACACCTGTTCCTCGCGCCAGTGTCGGCTCACACGCTGTTGCAGCTGACGTGCGCTCTGCAGGTCCTGCCCGAAGGGTTTCTCAATCACCAAGCGGCGGGTACCGTGATGTTCATGGTGCAGTCCTGCCGCCGCGAGGTATTCCGCCGCTTCGGCGAACAAGCCGGGCGGTAGAGCAAGGTAGAACACGGCATCTGTCTCTATCCAGTCTCGCAGCTGGCGCACTCCTTCCGCATCCAGTCCACCCTGCACGTATGCCACGAACCGACGCGCAAACTCGCCCCATGCGCTCATGTCCTTGCCCGCCTCGCGCAGTGCTTGCTCCATGCCGTTCAAAAAAGATTCCAGCGTGAGAGGACGACGAGCGTAAATAACTATCTGCAGGTCAGTGCCCAGCAAGCCAATCCGATGCAGGCGGTACAGCGCAGGCACCAGAAACCGCCGCGTCAGGTCGCCTGTCGCGCCGAAGATAACCAGTCGAGTATTGGGCATTCGGTTTTACCTCGTCAATCGCTCAATCAGCTCACGGTGCTGGGGGTAGCGTTCCAGCAGCTTCTGTCGGTCGCCCAGTTCGAAGTCCTCGAACTCGAAGCCGGGCGCGACGGTGCATCCCACCAGCGCGTAGCCGCCGGGGTCATCCACCGTTGCGCCAAACCAGCACCCCGCCTTCACTGTTACCTGAAACGTTTCGCCGTTGTCGGCGTTCGTTCCCATCTTGACTTGGGACAGATTGCCTTGTGGGTCGATGATGTGCAGGGTGAGTGGGCTTCCTGCGTAGAAATGCCATATCTCATCCGAGCGCAGGCGGTGCAAAGCGGAGAACTGCTCCCCCGGCAACAGGTAGTAGATAGCGGTCGCTACTGCGCGCGGTCCCTCGTGTTCGTGCAGGCAGCAGCCCAGCACCCTCTGCTCGGAGCGATAGGTCTCGCGATAGTAACCACCCTCCGGATGGGGTTGTAAATTCAGCTTCTCCACCCAGTATTCCCCTTTGGCGTTCATCGTTCGTCCTCCCCCCACGAAGGAAATTCGCGATCATCTCGCTGGCTTCTGGGTCCCTTTGCCACAGTACATTTTACCTCTTTTGGGGGAGGTAGTGTCTGCCGGCAGATTGTTTTTAGCCGGGAAGGGATATGTGAGATCTCTGTGGAGGCGAAAAAATGGCGCGCCCGGAGGGACTTGAACCCCCGACCTTGAGGTCCGCAACCTCACGCTCTATCCACTGAGCTACGGGCGCGCGCTAACATCTGTATTATACAGTGCGCCTCACAAAAAGTCAAGGGAAGGGATTCCCGCACAGGCGTCCAAAAGGTGATAAAACGGTTCTGCGCTCAAGGAGAAAGCCATGCTCACAGAGCAGCTCAGGGTGCTTTACCTGCCCAAGCCCGACCATACGCAGCTGGCGTTTACGCCCTACTGGTGGAACCGCCTCTGTCGCCATGCGCAGGTGGTGGAATGGGAACACGCCTTGCCCTGTACCTCCGAGAATCTGGCGGAGCGAATCGGAGGGTTCGACGTACTGGTGACGGCATGGGGCAGTCCGCGTTTAACGGATGAGGTGCTGCAAGAGGCGAAGAGGCTCCGGCTGATTGCCCATGCTGCTGGTTCGGTGAAGTTCATGCTCTCGCAGGAGGCGGTGCAGCGATACCTTATCCCGCGTGGCATCCGTGTGTTCAGTGGCAACGGTGCGATAGCCCTCAACGTTGCCGAAGCCACCGTCGGCATGATGATCATGGGCGTGCGCCGCTGGATAGACCATACCTTGGCGTACCGCGAGCGCGGTGTCTGGCGCGACCCGGCCATTCCGGTAAACGGGCAGTATCTTCTGGGCGCGACAGTGGGATTGGTTTCGTGCAGCACGGTCGCCAGAGAGGTGATTCGGCTCCTCCGCTCGTTCCGCACCCGCGTTCTGATTTACGACCCGTTCCTGCCACTGCAGGAGGCACGGCGTATGCGCCTGAAACCGGTGGATGTGGAGACGCTCTTCCGCGAGTCGCACATCGTGAGCGTGCATACTCCCCTCCTGCCCGAAACGGTGGGGCTGATTCGTCGGGAGCACCTGCGCTTGCTTCGCGAGAACAGCGTGCTGGTAAACACCAGCCGGGGTAAGGTGATAGACCACGATGCGCTGAGTGACGAGGCGCGAACAGGGCGATTTGTGGCGGTGCTGGACGTCACCGACCCCGAGCCGCTTCCTCCGGACCACCCTTTGCGTGAATTGCCCAACGTGATTATCCTGCCGCACATCGCGGGCGCGGGGTTCTACGGTTACCATCGTATCGGCGAACTGCTGGTCAAGGCGGTAGAGGCGGTGAGTAGAGGAATGCCGTTTGAGGGAGAGGTGCCACTAGAGCGCTACGAGCGGATTGCCTAAACCTCCCAGCCCGACCTGGGTTTGCGGCGTGCTCCACCGCGTTTGGCGGTCTGGTAGGCGTCAATCAGGCTCACCACGTACACCGATGCCATCACCGAGGCGAGGAAAAGAAAAGAGCCACCCCCCCGTTCGATGTTTTGTGCGCCCCACGGCGAGAAAGCCATCAACAACCAGAGCACCAGCCATATCGCAATCAGCACGCCGCCCTTGGTGCGGTCGTTCATCAGCCACTGGGCGAGACCGGGGAAGACGATGGAGGCGGCGATAGCCAGCAGGGGGCTGGCAGGCTCTTCGGGCAGGTCGGCGGCGGAGATGCCCTGCTGTTTGAGCAATGCGGCGGCATATTTGCGCTCGGCGGAGGCGTAGCGCGGCGAGTCTACCGCAGAGAGGTCACGCGCCTTACGAAAAGACTGCACCGCCTCCTCGATGCGCCCGGTGCGCTCCTGAATATCGCCCAGCAGTTCCAGCGCCTCCGCATTGCTGGCATCCAGCTCCAGCAGCTGCCGACAGCGTTCCTCCGCGCGCAGCAGGTCGTTGCGCATCTGGTAGACGTACGCCTCACGCAGCAGCTTCTCTATCTGCTCACGTCGCAGCTCGTCTTCATCGCCGGCAGGCATGGTGCTACCCCCGTGTGTCCAGAATCGGTGCGCTGCGCCAGAACTCCTCCAGCCCATAAAACTCGCGCACCTCGGGTTGCATCACGTGCACCACTACATCGCCATAGTCCAGCAGCACCCACTCTCCGCGTACATAACCTTCCAGGCGCACCTCGCGCTCTCCTGCTTGCTCCATGAGCTCGATAATCTTGTCCACGATGGCACGCACCTGAATGTTCGAACGTCCGTTCATCAGCAGGAAATAGTCTGCCAGAATGGTCTTGCCGCGCAGGTCAATCTGTGAGACATCTTCCGCTTTCACCTCCTCCGCGGCTCGCACGATGATGTCTACCTTCTCTTCGGCTGTCAAGGCGTCTGGTTCCCCCCTTCGGAAGTGGTAGGATATTGCGCGTTCTGCTCCAGCTCGTCCAGCGCATGGGTGACGCGCGTTTCGTCGGCAATGTAGTAACTCAAGCCGCCCATGTTCTGCGGTTGACCGGGCAACACTCCCATCCAGATGCGTTCCGGCGGCAGGTCTTTGCCAAAACGTGCCAGATGGAGCACCTCACGAGTGGTCATATCGGTCTCTATCTGCTCCATAATCTGCCGGGTGACCTCCGGCAGCTTGTCTATCTCCTGCCACTGGAACATCTTCGCCGCCAGTGCCTTCAGGAACTTCTGTTGACGCTGGATGCGCCCCAGGTCACCCTGCGGGTCGTGCCGAAAGCGTACATACTGTGCAGCTTTTTCGCCGTCCAGTAGACGATAGCCTTTTTTCAGGTGGATGTACAGCCTCTGCTTGCGGTCCACGTAATGCATATCCTTCTCCACATCTATCTCGACGCCCCCCAGCAAATCAACGATTCGCTTGAATCCCTCCAGCCGCACCAGTATCACACGGTCAAGGGAAATGCCCAGCAGGTTCTGCAGCGTTTGCTTCGCCGTTTCCAATCCTCCCCAGGCGTAGGCGGCGTTCACTTTGAAGGTGCGATGTCCCGGAATCTCCGCCCGGGTGTCGCGCGGGATGGAGAGAGCGTACACCGCCTTCTTTTCGAAATCCACCGTTGCCACGATGATGGTGTCGGTGTTGCCCGATTCCTGGTCCACGCCCAGCACGAGGATGCGCATTCTGGGCATCCCCTCGAAAGCGGGGGTAACCAGTTCCCGTACCGTTACCGGCTTGGGCGCCTCCTGGTTATAACCCAGCAGCGCTCCCAGCATGGCAGAGCCTGCGATAACCGCAAGCGACAGCATTGCCCACAGCATACGACGCAGCCAGACACGTGCGCCGGCGGTGGTCTCAAAACTCATTCGGCTCCTCCAGTGGTTCGTTGCGGTAAAGCTGGTGTTTCAGAATGTACTGTACCACGCTATCCGGTGTCAGGTATCGGATAGAGACGCCGCGGCGTACACGGTTGCGGATGTCGGTGGCGGAGATGTCTAGCAACGGCATCTCCATCACATAGACACGCCGACACAGGGTGTCGGGCAGGTGCAAGCTCGTCAGGTCGAAGCCGGGGCGCGACGCCGCGATGACATGCGCCAGCTGGCAGATACGCTCCGGCTGTTTCCACGAGGTCATATACGCCAGCGAGTCCGCGCCCATGATGAGGAACAGTTCGTGGTGCGGATAGAGGCTGCGCCACTGTTCCAGCGTATCCACAGTGTACGATACTCCTTCGCGCTCGATCTCGATGCGGGAGGCGCGAAAGTGGGGGTTGTTTGCGGTTGCCAGCAGGGTCATGGCGAAACGATGTTCTGCTGGCGAAACCGCATAGCTCTTTTTGTGAGGCGGTATCCCGCAGGGGATAAACACCACCTGCTCCAGTTCGAAACGCTGGCGCGCCTCTTCGGCAACAAACAGATGGGCGTAATGGATGGGGTCAAACGTGCCGCCCAGTATCCCTGTGCGCATCGCTACGTTCGCACCTGCCCGTCGCCGTACACCACGTATTTGGTGGTGGTCAGTTCACGCAAGCCCATCGGACCGCGTGCGTGCAGCTTCTGGGTGCTGATGCCGATTTCCGCCCCGAAGCCGAACTCGAAGCCGTCGGTGAAGCGGGTGGAGGCGTTGACATATACGCAGGCGGCGTCTACCTCACGGGTGAACCGTCGCGCGGCGTCCAGACTGCGCGTGATGATGGCTTCGGAGTGACGGCTGCCATAGTGGTTAATATGGGCAATCGCCTCGTCGAGGCTGTCCACCACCTTCACCGCCAGTATCAACGCGAGGTATTCGGTATACCAGTCGTCTTCGGTAGCCGGTACCGCCCAGGGAACGAGCTGTCGCGTGCGCTCGCAACCGCGAATCTCCACACCTGCTGCCTTCAGCCGCTCGGCAAACGGGGGCAAAAACCGCTCTGCCACCGCCGAGTGCACCAGCAGGGTCTCCATCGCGTTGCACACGGAACACCGCTGCACCTTCGCGTTGAACGCCACCTCCGACGCCATCTGCAGGTCGGCGTCCTCATGCACATAGGTGTGACAGTTGCCCACACCCGTTTCGATGACGGGCACGGTGGCTGTCTGCATCACCGTTTGAATCAAGCCTGCACCGCCTCGCGGGATAATGCAGTCCACCAGCCCGTTGAGGCGCATGAGATGGGTGGCCGCTTCGCGGTCGGTGGTCTGTACCATCTGCACGCACTCGGCAGGCAGTGCTGCACCCACTATCGCCTGCACCAGAGTGGCGGTAATCGCCTGATTGGACTGGAACGCCTCCGAGCCGCCGCGCAGGATGACCGCGTTGCCTGATTTGAGGCACAGCGCTGCCGCGTCGGCAGTGACGTTGGGGCGCGACTCGTAGATAATGGCGATGACGCCCAGCGGCACGCGCACCTTCAGGATTTCCAGCCCGTTTGGTCGCTTCCAGCCCTCTACCACTTCACCCACCGGGTCGGGCAGGGAAGCTACCTGTCGGATGCCTTCCGCCATTGCCAAGACACGCTTCTCATTGAGCGTCAGCCGCTCTATCATCGCCTCAGAGAGTCCGCGCTCGCGGGCGCGGCGAATATCCTCACCGTTCGCCTCCAAAATCTGTGCCGAGTCGGCGAGAAGAGCATCCGCCATCGCCAGCAACGCCTGATTCTTGACCGCGGCGCTCGCCTGCACCAGCGTCATCGCTGCCCGACGCGCGGCTGTGGCTTGCTCCGTAATCTGTTGCAACAGACTGCTCATCTTACCGTTCACCACCTGTGAGTGCACTTAGATAGATTATAGATTACCACAAAACATCCCTCTGTAGTAGTTCGTGAAGCATGCTTCCTGACATCTTACCGGGTTGGAGGGCGAGGCTCCATCCGAGCCGGCGCCTCCTCCCTCAAGGGCGCGCGGATGTGCATTACCACAAAGGGTGTGGTCACGACGGAGCGTGACCCTCCAATGCAGGCATGTGAAGGGCGAGGCTCACACCGAGCCGTTAGCCCCCCTGCCCCCCCTCGCAAGCAGGGGAACATCATGCTCGTTCCCGCGTGTGGGGAGGCTGGGCGGGGCGGTTTCGGCTCATTGGGAGGCTCGCCCTCCAGACCGGTGATACGCAGATGAACGCCCGGCAAGCCATCAGGTCTGCGGTAACACCGCTGTCAGATGCTCTTCCAGCTGGGCAACCGCCTGCCGCACCGCTTCAGGTTGAACTCCCGCCGCGACATCCGGATAGCCCGCTTGGGTCAGCATCTCGGGCAGGTGATAGGTCAGCTGCTTGAGCGTCCAGAGGATGGCGTCCGACATGCCGTAACCTGCCAGCTCCACTCGCTCATCGCGCCCGAGAGGGTCGTAGTGATAGTGCGGCTGGTATCGAAAGCAGTCGAACCGCAGAATCTGGCGCGGGTTGCCGTTAATGTTCGAGTAGACCCGGATGTCGTAGCCCTCGTCCCCCCCAAAATGCCGGTATTCCACCGTCAGCCAGACATTGCCAGCCTCAAAAGTGCGCGATAAAGACATTCCTCTATCTCCCCCTTGTAAGTGAACGCAGGTGCGATAGAACGCATCCTCCATCACAACGGAGTATACGGAGTTTATCACGAAATGCGTGATGAAGACAATAGGTTCAAGGTCGCACAGTTGCACACGCAAAGGAGATTGCTCCGTGCCCGGAGTATGCAAGTTTATCCCTTATCGACAGGAGAGAAGCCATGCCCCAACCGGACATCTGCAAACAGTTCATGCTCTCGTTCTGGTGTGCGCCGCCGGGCGAGGAGACAAACCTGCAACGCTACCGCGAAATCGCGGAGTGCGGTTTCAACGTGGTGTTGCCGCCGTGTGGCGCGTGGAGTGTGGAACTGAATCGTCAGATTCTAGACCTGTGTCAGAAGACGGGGCTGAAAGCAATTGTAGGCGACGGCAGGGTGCTCGCCAAGCAGCCCGAGGACCCCGATTTCGCCCGCAACCTCGATGCGGTCATCGCCGACTACGCGCCGCATCCCGCGCTCGCCGGCTATTTTCTCATGGACGAACCCAGTGCCTCTGCCTTCCCCCTGCTGGGCGCGGTCAACCGCTACCTGCTGCAGAAAGACCCCAAGCGATTGCCTTACATCAACCTCTTTCCGAACTACGCGAACGAGCAGCAGCTCGGCACGAAGAGCTACGATGAACACATCGCCCGCTATATCAAGGAAGTACAGCCTGCGCTGGTGAGCTGGGACCACTATGCGCTGTTCGAAAGCGGCGAGCGGGACATCTACTTCGAAAATCTGGAGATTGTGCGCAGGCACTGCCTGCAGGCGAACCTGCCTTTTGTGCAAATCGTGCTGACGGTTCCGCACGGTCCATATCGCGACCCCGACGAAGCCGACCTGCGATGGCAGGCGTACAGCACGCTGGCGTACGGCGCGAAGGGCATCCTCTGGTTCACCTACTGGACACCGCCCTCTGACCCGCAGTGGCGTTTCCGCAACGCGATTATCAATGAAAAGGGCGTGCCCTCCTCCAAGTACACCATCCTGAAAGACCTGCACGGGCGCATCCGAACCCTTGCCCGCACGCAGATGCGTCTGCGCAGTATGGGCGTCTACCATACGCCGCCTCTGCCAAAGGGCACTAGTGCGCTCGATGGCAGGTCACCAGTAGCGGAATGCGATGCAGAGGAGGCGTTAATCGGTTGGCTGCGCGATGGGCAGCGCAGAGACCACCTGTGGATAGTGAATCGCTCGTTCCGACAGAGCCGTCGCATAGTGCTTCGCTTGCGCAGCTCCGTACGTGAAGCAGGGGAGGTAAACCCGATAGATGGGCTCACACAGCCTGCTGCATACGATGCCGGTAGCGGTCGTTTGCAGACCACGCTGCTGCCCGGCGAAGGAAAACTGTTTGCGCTGGGGTAACATGCTACTTCCGGTTGCGGTACAATAACGTAGCACACACCACTGGCGGAGGGAAGTAATGGAACCCTTCTTGGGACTATCGGCAGAGCACCTCGGGTTGACGCCTCCAATGTGTGAGGATATCGAGCTGGTGGACAGGTTGCTGGGAGAGGTACTGACAGAGCAGGAGGGCGAAGACCTGCTCCGCATCGCCAGGCAGCTCTATCAGGAGTCTGAAACGGAGGGGACTCTATCCCTGATGGAGCGTATCCCCGAACTGAAGGAACCCCGCTTTGTGCACCGGTTGCTGCGGGCGTATACCGTGCTGTTTCAGCTGCTGAACACGGTGGAGCAGAAAGAGATTGTGCGGGTGAATCGGGAGCGGCAAATGCAGGCGACGGGTGTGCCGCGCCCGGAGTCGATTCGCGAGGCGGTGTTGCGCCTGAAGCAAAACGGCGCGACCGCTGAACAGGTGCAACAACTGCTGTATCGGCTGGACATCTGCCCGACCATTACCGCGCATCCTACCGAGGCGCGCCGCCGCTCTGTGCTGGACAAACTGTATCGCATCGCCCAGTATCTGGCGGAACGCGCTCTACCGCCCAACGTGCCCCGTCTGGACCTGCCCCTGAACACAATAGGCATCGCTGAGGGCGAGCTGCGTCGCACGTTGACCGCTCTCTGGCAGACGGACGAGTTCAGCTCCGCCGCCGTTACACCGCAGGACGAAGTACGCCACGCGCTCTATTTCTTCCAGCACACCATCCTCGATGTCGTGGTGTGGCTGATGGACGATCTGCGCACTGCCCTAAAACAGGCGTACCCGGACGTCGTGTTCGAAATTCCCCCTTTCATCCGCTTCCGTTCTTGGGTGGGCGGCGATCGAGACGGCAACCCCAACGTCACGCCGGAGGTCACATGGTGGACGCTGCTCATGCACAAGAAGCTCATTCTGCAGCACTACCTGCGCCGTGTGCATGACCTGCGGCGCGACCTGACACAGAGCACTCGCCTAGTACCAGCCAGCGAGGAACTACTGCTCTCTCTGGAGGAAGATAAAGAGCATATCACCCTGCCCGCGCATATCCTGCGCCGCCACGCTCGCGAGCCGTATGCGCTGAAGCTCTGCTTTGTGGAGGTGCGCCTCAGAGCTACCCTGCACCACCTGGACGCCTTAACCGACTTTCACGCCGAGGGTCCCTCTTTTGTCGCTCGCTTCCCCGCCTACCAGAACAGCCGCGAGCTGCTGGCAGACCTGTTCCTGCTGCAGAGGAGCCTGCGTGAAAACCGCGCGGGCGTGCTGGCAGACGAGGGCGGTCTGGCGAATCTGGTCACCCAGTGCCAGGCGTTCGGTTTCCATCTGGCAACGCTGGACATCCGCCAGCACAGCGATGAACATGCGAAAGCGTTAGATGAGATACTGGATGTCGCGCAGGCGTTACCTGCTGGCACACGCTATAGCGACCTGCCAGAAGAGCAAAAAGTTCGTCTTCTCACCCGCGAACTGTGTAGCACCCGTCCGCTCCTGCCGCGCGATTGGGAAGGTTCACCGCATACTCAATCAGTGCTACAGGTGTTCGAGGTGGTCAAACATGCCCTGCGCTACATCTCGTCAGAATCGGTAAGAGCATATGTTATCTCGATGACACATGGTATCAGCGACGTGCTGGAGGTTTTGCTTCTGGCAAAGGAGGCAGGGTTGCTGCGCTGGCACGATGGGCAACTGGAGAGCGATATCGATGTGGTGCCGTTGTTCGAGACCATCCACGACCTGCATACCTGCCATACGCTGATGAGAGACCTGTTCGCCAATCGCGCCTATCGGCACCACCTGCAGGCACGCGGTCATTTTCAGGAGGTGATGCTGGGATACTCGGACAGCAGTAAGGACGGCGGTTACCTGGCGGCGAACTGGTCGCTTCACAAAACGCAGGCACGTCTGGCGCAAGCCTGTCGCAACGCCGGGGTGGAGTTTCGCCTGTTCCACGGGCGCGGTGGTACGGTCGGACGGGGCGGAGGGCGCGCGAACCAGGCGATTTTGTCGCAACCGCCGGGCAGTATGAACGGGCACATCCGCTTCACTGAGCAAGGCGAGGTGGTTTCGTTCCGCTATGGTCTCTCCCCCATCGCGCACCGGCATCTGGAACAGATTGCCAACGCCGTGCTGCTGGCGACCGCCGGACACGTTCGTCGACGTATACCCCGCCGCTGGCAAGAAGCGATGGAGCAGCTGGCGCAACGCTCCCTGCAGGTATACCGCGCGCTGGTGTACGAGGAGCCCGATTTCTGGACGTTCTATACGCAGGCGACGCCCATTTCGCACATCAGCCGCTTACCCATTGCCTCGCGCCCGGTGTACCGCCCGCGCGGAGATACCGTTGGGCTGGAAAACCTTCGCGCCATCCCATGGGTTTTCGCCTGGGTTCAGTGCCGTTACGTCATCCCCGGCTGGTACGGGGTGGGCAGTGCGCTGGAATGGTTTGGCTCGCAGTCTCCTCAGAACCCGGCGATGCTTCAGGAGATGTACCGGCAGTGGTCCTTTTTCCGCATGGTGATCGACAACGCCCAGCTGGAGCTGGTACGAGCACATCTACCCACCGCAAGGCTCTATGCCTCTCGCGTGCAGCCGCAGCAGGTAGGGCAACGATTTCACGCTCTGATTGAGCAGGAGTATGAGCGCACGGTGGAGTGGGTATTGCGCATTACTGGGCAGACCGAGCTCATGCAGAACGCGAGGGTCGTACAGCGCACGGTGCAATTGCGCAACCCGGCGGTCATGCCTCTGAGCAAGCTGCAGCTGGCGCTGCTGGAGCTCTGGGATAAGCAGGCAGACCACGAGGCACAGAGTGCCTGGCATGACGCTATCTTACTGAGCATTGCCGGTATCGCCGCTGCGATGCAGAGCACCGGGTAACGAAAAAGCGGCGCCGTATCCGGCGCCGCAATCTGCAGGTCCAGAAGCTTTTTAGTTGCAAGACCGACCTACTCGGTTGGGGTTTCAGCAGGTTTGTCCTGCGCCGGTTTGCTCTTGGGGTCGCCCGGCAGAGTTCCCGCCTTGAGCTCGTCACCGTTGGAGACGCCGTCCTTATCCGAGTCGAGCTTCTCGATAGATTTGAGAATCTCGGCGGTCAAATCCTTCGTCTTCTTCTCCTGCATCGCCTTCTGCAGGTCTTTGCCGTAGACGTTCAGCTCCTTCCCCTTCACGTGGCAAGCGGTGCATTTCGCCTTCGCCAGCGCACTGTCCTTTGGG
>CALJAP010000141.1 GCA_938027655.1 uncultured bacterium
TCCGACCGCGTGTGTCATCGGCGCGGGCAATAACGCCTGGTACGGCATTGAGAGGTTCCTTCTCAAAAAGGGTATGTTCATCGGCGAGCGGCCTGGCGACTTCGCCGTCTGCGGGCAGAGCTACGATGGACTGGTGCTCTCGTTCGGGCAAGGGTACGCTTTTCAGGAGTTGGGCTTGCAAAAGGTGGCGGAGGTGATGGTAAACCGCTTGCTACTTCCCTTGCTCTCCTCACAGAAGCCGGGCGAGAGCATTATCCGTATCCTGCCGCCGCTGGGTCCGGTGCGAAGCCATGAATACCGCCCGTTCCTGCAAGGGGTGACGTATCTGTGATAGACGAAGAAGGAACAAGCCACCCTGTTCCCAAGCCTGAGGCGGGAGACGGCAGCAGAAACTTTTTATACAGGCTCCAAATGCGGCGACGACCGCCGCTTGGAATACAACAATCGAAGGAGGGTCTTACCATGAAACGAGTGAGCGCATTCACTCTCATCGAGCTGCTGGTGGTTATCGCGATTATCGCGATACTAGCAGCGATCCTATTTCCGGTGTTCGCCCAGGCGCGCGAACAGGCGCGCAAGACGTCCTGTCTTTCCAACATTAAGCAGATAGGGCTAGGCGCCAGTATGTACGTGCAGGACTGGGACGAGAAGTTCCCCCGCGCGTGGGGAGGCTGTTCCCCCACTTGGTATGTGCAAGTCGAGCCCCACATTAAAGTGGCACTGCGTTCTGGCAACTGGATCACGGGCGGAGGTAACTTCTGGCACTGCCCCAGCAACGGCAAGGGCAACAACAACAGCTATTCGTGCCTGCAGCGGGTGGGCATGGTTCGCAAGCATTTCTATCCGCGTCAGCCCAAAGCGCCGAACGACGGAGGCACGGTCAAAGATGGCAAACTCGTTATCTGGAGAGATGACACCACTCGGTATGTGGAGGCAGCCATCGCGTGGACGCATATGCCCGAGGCGCGCGATGCGCTGTTTGCCGGACGCACGGTGAAACTCTCGGTGCGAGTTAACCACAACAAGGGCGACACGATGGAACTGGCAGCCGGACGCAGTGTATCTAAGGTCAAATTCTGGGCGTTCCATAACGACTGGGCAACTCACTGGGCGAACGAGGTAGAGTTCGTGCTGGAACCGTAATCCCATCTTGCGATTTGGAGAGTCGCGCCCGGTCCCGACCGACGCCATCCGAGCCAAAGTAGTCCGCACCCTGCAAGGATATAGCACCTCTGCGTCGAAAGGAATATCCACAATGTGCGCCCTTGTGGAGCGCGGAGACGTCCAGAGGACATGCTATAACTTACTAACTCTCAGCGGGAGGTTACCATGCAACTCATTTGTGAAGGTCATCATCGCATCAGTGCGGACGAACATGTGCACCTTGTGATGAACAAGCCGGTGATGGACGAGGAACCGGTGCTCGTGGGTTCCACCCCGGTGGACGCACTAGGGTGCTCCATCTATGGCACTGTCTTGCGGGACGGCGGCGTGTACCGCATGTGGTATCAGGCTTGGGCTGACAACTGGGATGGGATAGATTCAACGCTCGTTGCCTGCGTGGAAAGTGACGACGGCTTCACGTGGCGGCGCCCCAGCTACGGGCTGGTGGAATATGCCGGTAGCAAAGCGAATCACCTCACTGACCTACCCTTCCATTGCCCTTCCGTGTTCATTGACCCACATGCGGATGCATCTGCTCGCTACAGGGCAGTGGGCTTTATGCGGGACCCTGTGCACGGATATGGCTATCGCATGGCATACTCCGCCGACGGCTTGCACTGGACGGTGGGACCGCACAAGCTCTTCGGCTATAGTGGCGACGTGATTTCCAGCGCGTGGGACAGTCGGCACGATTGCGCTCTGATTGCCATGAAAAACGCTACCCGGCATGGTGTGTTATCTCGCCGCACGTTCTACCTGTCCGAATGGAATCAGGGAGGACTAACACGCCCGGTGTTGACTTGGTGTGCCGATGATTATGACGACCTGCAGGCGCACATGCGCGGGTTTCACTCGGCAGATTACTACGGTCTGGGCTTGATGCCCACCGATACGGAGACCGCTTTTGGCTTTTTGTGGAACTTCCGTCACCTTCCTCCGATACACCGGTGGGGCGACGTAGGGCGGGTGGACCTCTCGCTAGTGTATCGCACGGAACGGTGGGGACGATGGCAGCATGTCACTGGGCGACCGGATTGGTTCTCCGCAGCAGAAGCGCCGGTTTGGGCGCGAGGTGCGCTGTATACCGCCTCCACGCCCATCCACGTTGGGGAGGAGACGCGACTGTACGTGACCGGAGCGTATGACCGACACGGCGAAGCGGGGCTGCAACCCATCAATGCGGTGATTGATAGCATGCGTGGCAGAGGTGGCTTTTCAAAAGTGGGCGTGCTTCGCTGGAGGCGCAATCGCCTTCTGGGATATGCCGCGCAATACGACGGCATCGTCACGTTACACTCGGAGCCTGCGGACGGGCGAGCGCCGATACTGGCGCTCAACGTGGATGCCTCGCAAGGCGACGTGCGTGTTCGGCTACTCAAACGGTTCAACTGGGAGTACATCCCCATCGAGGAGTATGGGTTCGAGGAGTGTGAGCCGATTACAGGCGACCACCAGCGCGTGGAAGTGCGGTGGCGAGGCAAGAACGGTCTGCCCGCAGTGCCATCCACGACGCCGTTGGTGGCGGAGGTCAAACTGACCCGTGCTACTCTGTGGGCATTTGACTTTGTATCCTGACGACCAATGTGAGGAGCACAGTGATGATTCACTTAGGGGACAGAAGAGAACTTTTCGTCGACCGGATGCTCATCGACAGGCTGGATGGAGCGAGTTTGCGCTTGCACGAGCCGGTCTCCGCTGGCATAGCTATCCAAATCGACAGACCGTGGGAAGGTGTTGCCAACTGCGGAATGTCGGTGATTGACGTGGGTGACCGGCTTTTACTCTACTATCGCGCCTTTCCGGACGACCCTAACGAAGACAACGGCTACGGCTGCGTTGCCGAAAGTGTTGATGGTGGCGCCACATGGAGAAAACCGGTTCTCAACATTGTTCGCAAGCCGCAGTGGCCAGACAACAATGTGGTAGCAATTGACGACGGACAGCCTCGATTTTCTTTCCCTATTGCGCCTTGGGTAGACACTCGCCCGGGTGTGCCCGAGAATGAACGGGTGAAGATGCTGGAGAGCGTGCCGCTCAGCGGGGAGAGGCACACTGCCATGCATGACCCTGCCGGACCGAAGCGGCTCGTCTTTTGGGCGTCTGCTGACGGTCTGATATTTCGTCGGTTACATCCGCAACCCGAGCTGATTAGCCACTTGCGCAACTGCTTTGACGGTGGCAACACCATGTTCTGGAGCGAGGCAGAACAGCAATATGTGCTGTACTATCGCTGGTTTGAGGAGGTGGATGGACAAGGCTATCGTTCTATAGCACGCACTACTTCCCAAGACATCATGACGTGGACACCTTCCGTGCCCATGACCTATGACGATACCCCACGCGAGCAATTCTACGTGAACAACACCCAGCCTTATTTCCGCGCACCGCACATCTACATCGCGCCCGCTGCCCGCTTCATGGAAGGACGTCAGGCGATCTCCGAGGAGCAAGCACAAGCGCTGGGCATGAAGCCCGTTCACGGATGGGTTTACTACAAGGACTGCTCCGATGCCGTGTTGCTAACCAGCCGTGCTGGCTCCACAGTTTACAACCGCACATTCATGGAGACCTTTATTCGCCCCGGTCTGGGCTGGGGGAACTGGGTATCGCGCACGAACTACCCCCTGACGGGTATCCTGCCTGCTGGCGAGACCCAGATACAGCTGTTCGTCAGCCGCCACTACATGCAACGCACGTGGCATATCGAGCGGCTGCTGCTGCGAACCGACGGGTTCGCTTCGGTGAGCGCGCCATGGGCGGGCGGCGAACTGGTTACTAAACCGTTCAGTTTCACTGGTCGGCAACTGGAGATAAACTACCGCACTGGCGCACCGGGCTTCGTCCGCGTGGAACTACAGCACGAGGACGGCACGCCCGTCGACGGTTATACCCTTCAAGACTGCGTGGAGATTATCGGCGACGAGATTGAGAGAACCGTTGCGTGGAAGCGCGGAGACGATGTGAGCCCCTTGGCGGGACAGCCTGTTCGTCTGCGCTTCCAAATGAAAGATGCCGACCTTTTCGCCTTTCGTTTCCGATGAGGAACAGCAAGACAGCTCAAAAATAGCGACGACGGGGGTGAGGACCCATGTGCAAACAGCTTCAACGGGAACACGGCGTCGTGTGTCGTTTGGCAGGTGAACGCTTCGGCTACTTCGGCTGGCCGACCGTTGCCCGGCTGGACGACGGCACCTTGATGGTTGCCAGTTCCGGGCTGCGCACTGCGCACACCTGTCCATTCGGTAAGACAGTGCTGCACGTTAGCAAAGATGACGGCGCCACGTGGTCGCCGCCTCGCGTCATCCAGAACTCGATGATTGACGACCGCGACGCTGGTATCGTGAACTTAGGTGGTGGGCGCCTGCTGGTCACGTGGTTCCGTGTGGACACACGAGTGTACCTGCCGGAGTACGACCTCCCTGCTGAAGAGAGAGCCTTATGGGAGCAAGAGTGCAACACGTGGGACGACGCCACGGTGAAACAACTCGTCGGCTCGTGGGTGATGCTGAGTGAGGACGGAGGCGATACATGGAGCGAACCGATACGTGCTCCCGTCACTTCTCCACATGGTCCCACCCTTTTGCGCTCTGGTCAACTACTCTACCTCGGCAAGTCCTTCGGTACCCCGGCGGAGCTCCTCAACGGCTACCTACGCGCCGCGCGGAGCGAGGACGGGGGCATCACGTGGCAGGTCTGTGGACAGGTACCGCTATATCCGAACACCATCAGTAGCAACTACCATGAACCGCACGTCGTGGAGCTACCCTCAGGCAAGTTGATTGGGGCTATTCGCGTGGAGGACGACGGCGGCGTGAACCTAGAGCGGGATGCTGGCGTGCAGGGTGGCATGTCCATCATGATGACCGAATCCGATGATGGAGGTCAGACCTGGTCTACTCCGAAACCACTCAACTTTCATGGAGGCCCACCCCATCTGCTGCGCCACTCCTCCGGCGTGCTCATACTCACCTACGGCTATCGCCGACCTCCGTATGGTCAGCGAGTGGCTTTCAGTTTCGACGATGGCGCCACGTGGCAGCACGACTGGGTGCTGCGAGACGACGGTGTTGACGGGGACTTAGGCTATCCTTCCACCGTTGAGCTGGCAGATGGGACGCTATTTACTGTATACTATCAGAGGGCGGCTGCAGGCGAACCGTGCTCTCTGCTGTGGACTCGGTGGCAACTTCCCTAATGGAACGAATGATACTGTCATGATATTGTCGTCAAATATGGAGGGAAATTCCCCCTTGAGGTGGCTAGAGACGGCTGCGTGGCATGTGCGGTTGATGCACCACCAGAACGGAAAAACGGGAAGCCGCCTGCGGCTGCGCTCGCCGTTACACCCACCATGAGGCAGAGCGTCGACCCGGTGCCTCCGTCTTTCTTTCCGCCGATGGGGGGATTTTTATCTGCGTTTCGTCGTAATCGATAGCGGAAACCTTAATCGCATGGAGATCGAGTATGCGAATCGTTGCTATCTTCCGGCGCGAACTGCGCCTGACCGACAACCCATTGCTAGAGGGCGCTGAACAGGGCGAACTGATACCCGTCTTCTTTCTCGACGAGTACAATCAGCAGGAACATGGCGATAACCTGCGCGCCCTGTTCTTCCACGCGCTGCGTCAATTGCAGCAGAGCATCGAAACCTGCGGGGGGCGATTGTATGTCGTGCCTCTGGAGGAGCAGGAGCGATTTTTCGATGTCGCCCGTCCTGATGAGGTGCGCTTCTGTGAAGACGTGGAGCCGCATTCGCGCGAGCGCGATGACGAGCTGATGAACCTTCTGGCGCGGAAGGGTATCCGCTACCGTGTGTTGCGTGACAGCCTGCTCAGCCCGATACCTGAAATCACCTATCCCAGTTTCACGCAGTTCTATAAGAAGCACTTTATCCAGCATGTGCAACCGGAGCCTCCCATCGCCACGCCCGCCTACCTGCGGACTCCGTTGCTGGATGTGCCCACCGTGCCTATTCCCGCAGTGGACACGGAACCCGCCTGTCTCTGGTATGCTACAGAGGAGCAGGTACAACAGAGATGGCAACGCTTCGTCACCACCACTCTGCCTCGCTATGGCAGTCTGCGCAACCTGCCCGCCGTGCAAGGGGTATCGCGCATGAGTCCCTACATCCGTTGCGGGATGATTTCCCTGCGCCAGATGCTGCGAGAGGCGTGGGAAGTGAGTGAGCAGTTCGTGAAGGAGCTGGCATGGCGCGACTTCTACTCGCATCTGCTGTATCACCATCCGGAGACAGTCAACATGGAGCTGCGCCCCGAATGGCGCGGTTTCCCATGGCGACATGATGAACAGCAGTTCGACCGGTGGGCACAGGGTCAAACGGGTATTCCCCTTGTAGATGCAGGCATGCGCCAGCTGCTATGTGAAGGCTGGATGCACAACCGAACGCGCATGGTGGTCGCCAGCTACCTGACCAAGAACCTGCTGATCGACTGGCGGTGGGGCGAGCGTTGGTTCTACCTGCATCTGGTGGACGCCGACCTGGCGCAAAACGTGGGAAACTGGCAGTGGGCAGCGGGGTGCGGTGCGGATGCCCTGCCTTACTTCCGTATCTTCAATCCACTCCTTCAGGCACAGAAGTTTGACCCTAATGCCGACTACATCCGCCGCTATGTGCCCGAACTACAGCATGCAACGGCGGAGCAACTCGGTGACCTGCAGAATCTGCACCGTGCGTTCCCTGACTATCCGCCGCCCCTTGTCTCCCCCGAGGAGGGGCGCAAGCGGTTCCTGCAGGTGGCACAGCAGTTTTTCGGCGAGGGCGTGCAGGAAAAGCTTCCCCTTGACCGCGAATAACACCGCAAGCATTGGGAGGTGAGTGGGAATGGCGTTGCCAGAAGCGCTCCGCTCGCGCCTCACCTGGGAGCAGTACCTGCACTGGACGTGGAGCAAAGCCAGGTGTTCGTGCTGTCACGCGAGGAGCGCGGCTGGCACTGGCAAGGACCGTTCTCCGCACAGGAGTCGATACCCTCTACCGTGCTACCTGAGGTAAACATCACCGTGCAGGCGATTTTCGAGGGAGGATGAACGATGCTGGTGCGTTCTTTTGACCCGAATGCACTCTTTCCAGCACACGAGGGCACGATACTGGCACAGGGCGTGTTCTCTGCGGAAGAGATAGGTGCACCGTTCGGCTGTGCTTTTGGCGTGCTGAAGCCGGGCATGGCGCAAAAACCGGAGCGCGTGCCCGTTGCCAAACTGTATTACGTCCGCACTGGCGAAGCGACTCTGCGCATCGAGGACGAGGAGCGGGTTATCCGCGAGGGGGATGTGGTCTTCATCCCCGCCAACCTCTGGCACACCGTGCGCAACCACACCGACAGCGACTTCAGCACCTTCGCCCTCTGGTGGACACCTGCAGGAGGTGAACAATGAGCCAGCCTATACGTATTGGTCTGATTGGCTGCGGAGGTATTTCGCGGGCGCATGTGCGCGCGATGCAAACACTGGGACGGGAAATGGTGCGCGTGGTCGCCACCTGCGATGTGGAGGAGGCTTTAGCGCAGGAGCGGGCACAGGAGTCGGGTGCAGAGGTCGTGCTTGCGGACTGGCGCGAAGTGTTGAAGCGCGAGGACATCGACGCGGTGGACATCTGCCTGCCACACGACCTGCACGCAGAGGTAGCCATCGCCGCAGCGCAGGCGGGCAAGCACATCCTTGTGGAAAAGCCCATTGCCACCACACTGGAGGACGGTTGGGCGATGGTGCGCGCCGCGCGAGAGGCAGATGTGGTGCTGATGACCGCTTTCGTGGAGCGATTTGAGGCGGAGAACTGGCGCACGAAGCAGCTACTGGATGAGGGCTGGCTGGGAGCTCCTGTGCTAGCGCAGCTAGACCACCTACAGAATGTGGCTATTCCGCCCGGGCACTGGGCACGTAGCAGACAACGGCTCGGAGGCGGCGCTATCGCCAGCGCAGGATGCCACCGTCTGGACCTGCTGCGCTGGTTCATCGGCGAGGTGGAGTGGGTTTGCGCACAGACCTACTACGACCCCGAACGCATGGAGGGCGAGGTGGTGGGCGTAGTCAACCTGCAGTTTACCAGTGGCGCTCTCGCCACCATGAGCATCAACTGGATGTCGCCTTACCGGGCTTTCTACCGAAAGCTCTGGCTCGAGGGCACCGAGGGCTGTGTGCATAACTGGAACGGCTTGCACGTCTTCTCGCGCAAGAAGCCCGAATGGTCGGAGGGCTTTGTGGAGCTGGATCTGGAGCCAGTAGACCCCTTTGCAGCGGAAATAGGTCACTTCGTGGAGTGCATCCGCGAGGGCAAAGAACCGATGACCCACGGCGAGGACTCGCTGCGTTCGCAGGCGGTGGCTGTCGCTGCCAACGTATCGGAGCAAACAGGCTGTCGTGTGCGCCCGGCAGACCTGCTGTCCAAAGCATTGGAGGCTGTGGAATGAAACCCCTCAACATCGTGCTGTTTATTTCCGACACCTTCCGCCGCGATAACCTTACGACCCACGGCGGCACGGCGGTGCACACCCCTTACCTGGACCGCTTCGCGCAAACGGCGCAGGTGTTCGAACGGGCGTACTGTGGCTCGTTCCCGACCGTGCCATCCCGCACCGACCTGTTCACGGGTAAGTGGACGTTTCCGCACCGCGACTGGTCGCCCTTGCCGCGCGAGGAGACGGTACTGGCGCAACTGCTTTCGGAAGCGGGCTACACGACGATGATGATTATCGACACCCCGCACTTGCTGAACTACGGCTATCACTTTGACCGCGGCTTCACCGCATTCGAGTGGATACGCGGACAGGAGAACGACCGCTGGCGCACCGACCCGGTGGAGGTAGAATACCCCTTCAGCCTGAACAAATGCCGACTGGGGCAGCGCACTTTGCGTCAGTATCTGCGCAATGTCGCGAACCGCCAGAGCGAGGAAGATTACTTCCCTGCCCGCACGGTGAACGCCGCCATGCGCTGGCTGGAACACAACTTCAGGCAGAAGCCCTTCTTTCTATACCTTGACCTGTTTGACCCGCATGAGCCGTGGGACCCGCCGCGCCACTACACCGACCTCTACGACCCCAATTACGAGGGCGAAGAGGTCATCTATCCGCAGTACTGGTACTGGCGCGAGTTCCTCACCGAAGCGGAGCTGAATCATTGTCGTGCACTCTATCGCGGCGAGGTGACGATGGTGGACTACTGGTTCGGCAGGCTGATGGCGCGGCTGGAGAGTTTGAACCTGCTGGACGATACGGTGGTCATCTTCACCGCCGACCATGGCTTCTACATCGGCGAGCACGGCATCATCGGCAAGGCGTTGTTTGAGGAGCGCGAGGGCAGACATATCTTTCACCGCTCACCCATTTACGACGAGGTGGCGCGCATCCCGCTGTTGATGTACATCCCGGGCATGAAACCTGCAACGCACGATGCCTTCACCGGCTTTGTGGACCTGATGCCTACCCTGCTGGAGATGGCGGGCGTGGAGATACCTGCGGAGGTGCAGGGGAAGTCGCTTGTTCCCCTGATGCGCGGTGAAAGGGTAGGGTGGCGTGACTTCTTCGTCACCTCGTGGGCGATTGTGCATCAGCCGGGCGAAACCGTCAGCCGCGCGGTGGACGGTACCGAGCGTGTGGTGCTCTCGCCACGACCGTCTACGGTTCATGAGCGCGACTGGACGTTGATTTACAGCGTTGCAGGCGACGAGGTGGAGCTGTACCATACCGCCACCGACCCCGGACAGACGCACAACGTGGCAAGGGAGCATCCCGACGTGGCGCGCCGTCTGCACGCGAAGTTCCTGAAGTTGCTGGAGGAGTGCGGCACACGCGAGGAGTACCTGCAGCCGAGGAGGGAACTAGGGGTGTAGCGCCGGAGGATGAGGCTTCTGTGGAGCAATATGCCCCCCTCCTGACCTCCCACGTGGACGGGCGAGGAACTGCTCCCTCCCCGCTCGCGGGCAGGCTGGGGTGGGGCTAAACCGGCAACAACCGCCTTTTGACTTCCCGAATCTTTTGTGGTATACTGTATGCAAACGTTTGCATTAAAGCGTAAAGCGATGTCGATAACTATTAAGCAGATTGCCAAGCATGTGGGCGTATCGCCTGCGACGGTCTCCCGGGTGTTGAGCGGACGTGGAGCGCACCTCATTTCCGAAGCCACGCGCCAGCGAGTGTGGCGGGCTGCGGAGGAACTGGACTATCATCCGAACCTCGCTGCACGCTCCCTTGTGACCGGACATACCGGTATCGTCGCGCTGTGGATGAGTGAGCTGTTTACCAGCTTTCATGCGCGTGTGGTGCAGCTAGTGGAAGAGCATCTGCACCAGCAGGGTTACGATACCCTAATCTGGTGCATCTCTCGCCTGTCGGGCACAGCCTGGCATGGCGTAGGGCGCGTGGACGGCATTCTGGTGCACGAAGGAGCCGTCTACCTGCAAAAAGTATGGAAACCTCTACAGCGACGTGGAATCCCCCTCGTGAGCATGGGCGCTTACGCCTTGACCGACACCGACCACGTGCGCATAGACCTCTATCAAGGGGCGACACTGGCGATACGACATCTGCTGGAAGCAGGCTGTCGGCGGATAGCCTATCTGGTGAACGCCGAGTCGCGCTATGTGGGCGAACCCCGTCGCGATGGATATGACCGTGTGATGAGTGCGGCAGGTCTGCTGCCGGAATACATCATTGCCACCGACCAGTCTCGGGCGGAGTCCAGCCTTGCTGTGCGTCGTGCTGTGCAGGAGCACGGTCTACCTGATGGCATCTTCTGCCACAACGACGAGATGGCAATCGGCGCGTACCACGGTCTGCGCTTGCTGGGGGTACATGTGCCCGACGACGTAGCGATTGTCGGGTGCGACGGTATAGAAGACACCGAATATCTGGACGTGCCGCTCACCACCATTCGCCAGCCGCTGGAGGAGATGTGTCGGCTGGGAGTAGAGTTTCTGCAGAAGCGCATTGCCGAACCCCATATCGAACGGCAGAGTGCGCTATTGCGCCCCGCCCTGGTGGTGCGGGCGTCCACGCAAAGGAGGTGAGAGGGGACAGCTTAGAAGAGCATTGTCCGTGTCGGCAATTTCAGTGACGCAGGCTGAAGCCTGCGGCTAACTAACTTACTATTAAGTTACGCAGGCTGAAGCCTGCGGCTACAAAGACTGACGATAGGTTTCGCAGGCTAAAGCCTGCGGCTACAAACTGACGATAAGAAAAAGGAGGTCTCTCGACATGAAACGAAACGGCTTTACGCTAATCGAGCTGCTCGTCGTTATCGCGATTATCGCGATATTGGCGGCGATTTTGTTCCCGGTGTTCTCGCAGGCGCGCACGAAGGCGCGTCAGGCGTCCGACATCAGCAATATGAAGCAACAGGGCTTGGCGTTGATGATGTATTCGCAGGACTACGACGAAAAACTGCTGAGCTTCGGGTTGCCGTATGTAGGCGACCCCCGCTGCTCGCCGGGTCCGTGGGTGTACTGGCCCGCCCTGCTGCAGCCGTATGTGAAGAACACCCGTATCTTCCTCTCGCCGCAGCTGCAGGCGGGGTATGACGCCAACCAGCCCTGGGTCTGCAAAGCGTTGAATATCAACCTCAGCCCTGACGGCAACACCCTGTACTCCTCTTACATGCTCAACGGGGTAGAGGCGTGGTACTTCACCCCCTGGAAGGATAATAACCCGGGGGCACACTGGGGCATCGTCTGGTGGCGCTTCCCCAGTCAGGGGGTGTTGCAGGAGCCAGCAGGAACCATCTACGTGGTAAACGGACACTGCCCCGACTCGTGGCAAGATGGGCATCTGGACTATCCGTTGCGTCTGGGCGTGAACAACTGGACCTGTACCGGCACCGACTGGAGCTCGCGTGACCCCAACA
>CALJAP010000142.1 GCA_938027655.1 uncultured bacterium
CGGGCAGTTTATTCGCCTTGAAAGCCTCCGCCAGAGAGATTTGCCACCGAGGCGATAGCGCACGCGAGAGGCGTCTTGCCATCACATAACGTCGAGAGCCGTCCTCGTCAAACAGGGTTGCCATCTGCTCGTACCGCCATGTGCCCAGCCGCTTGCCCAGATGCCAGTGCTGTCGGTAATCCACATGCAGGAGGGGCGGCGGTGTATCGGAAAGTAACATCGCGCCCGAATAACCCCCTCCCCAGCGTAGAGGCGCCTGCCCAACACGCCACTCGCCCAGTGAGGTATACAAACGCAGCTGCAGCATATATGCCCAGGGCAGGATAGGGCGTTGTTCGAACAGCGAGCGCGTGGTGTCCAGAGAAAAGACCATATCTGCGCGAGGAGTGAGGCTGTAGACGCCCGACAACCGCCATGCCAGACGTGGAGCATCTTCTCCTGTTAGCAACGCCATTCCTGTCGCGACGTGCGCTTCGGGTGCCCCACCGCCCAGCAACAGCCGACGGATGGCGGTCGCCTGCGGAGTGTCGCTTCCGGTGGAGAGGCGCAGCAGGTCGCTTTCCCTCCATACGCGCTGAGCGAGGGGAGTCAGCTGGAGAGAACCGTTTTGCGCGTGCAGCACGCGGGCGATGAGGTCGTTTTCGGGCGCGTTGAGAGGAGCGATGTCATCTGGGCGCACCACACAAGGCGCTGCCTCTATCACCACTACCAGACAAAAAAGGAGCAAAACACGCATCGCTAAAACCTCTCCGACAGCCTTTTTACAATCTGCTCCCCGATAGCCAGTGAGGCGGTTGCCGCCGGAGAGGGAGCGTTCAGCACGTGCACCGCCCGCGGGGTATCTACCCACACGAAATCGTCCAGCATCTTGCCGTCTGGTGCCACCGCCTGAGCGCGCACTCCCGCTGGCGCAGGGCGCAGATATTCCGCTTTGACCTCCGGCACAAGCCGCTGCAAAGAGATCGCAAACGCACGTTTGCTCAGCGAACGCCACATCTCGCCCAACCCTGTACGCCAGTATCTTCGTGCAAGGCGCAAGAAGCCCGGATAACACAGGGTTGCCCACAGCTCGCGCCAGCGTATATCGGTCTTTCGGTAGCCTTCCCGCGCGAAAGCCAGCACCGCGTTCGGTCCACACTCCACCTCGCCGGAAACGGTGCGCGTGAAGTGTACCCCGAGGAACGGAAACTGCGGGTCCGGCACGGGGTAGACCAGATTTCGGCAAAGTCCCCGCGCCTCTTCGGAGAGCAGATAGTACTCGCCTCGAAAAGGCACGATTCGTGCAGGGGGGCGAACGCCGCTGAGCCGTGCGACCTCGTCAGAGTAAAGCCCTGCACAGTTCACGAAGTAGTGAGCGGCAAAATCGCCCTGAGTAGTATGAACCTCCACCCCCTCAGCCCCTTCGCGCACCGCGAACACTTTTGCGCCCGTAACCACCTCGCCGCCCGCTTCGCGCACCCTTTCTGCCAGCCTCTCGCAAACCCGGCGAAAGTCAACAATACCTGCTTCGGGCACATGTATCGCCCGAAGACCCGCCACATGAGGCTCCAGCTCGCGCAACCGCTCACCGGGGATGATTTCACACTGTACGCCGTTCGCCTGACCGCGCTCCACCAGCATCTGCAGGGTGGGCAGCTCGCGTTGCTCGGTAGCGACAATAACCTTACCGCATATCTCGAAGGGCACTCCCTCCCGCTCACAGAACGCCTGCATCAGCGATTTGCCATGGCGGCATGTAAGGGCTTTCAGGCTGCCGGGTCTGTAGTAGATGCCGGAGTGCAACACCCCGGAGTTCCTGCCTGATTGATGCTGCGCGAGCTGCTGCTCTTTTTCCACCACCTGCACGCGCAGGTGAGGGTAGCTGCGGGTCAGCTGGTAGGCGGTCGCCAGCCCGACGATGCCCCCTCCGACGATAAGCACATCACTCCACTTCATGACCGACCGGCTGCTGAACGCGAGGAACCTCGTTAATCAGCGCGTGCGCCCAGCCGTTCTGGTAGCGGGAGAGGCGGGAGACGCCTTCCTCACTAAGGAACTTGACGTTGCTGTAGCGGGCATCCCGATAGTCCCGGATCACGCCACTGCGGAGGGCATCGATGACCTGTTGCACCCCCTGCTCCAGCGTCCACTTCGGTTGGAAGCCCAGCACACGGCGTATCTTGCCAAAGTTCACCCGATAGTTGCGCCTGTCGCCGTCGGAGCCCATGCTGATGAGCTCGGCAGACGGGACAAGGCGATGGATCAACTCGCCTACCTGCTGCAGGGTGTAGTTTTGCTCATCGGAACCAACGTTAAACACCTGATTGCGCACCAGAGCCAAGGGGGCTTCCAGAACCTTCACAATGGCGGAGGCGGCATCATCTACGTGCACAAACGGTCGCCACTGGTCGTTGCCGAAGATGGTGATTTTGCCGTCTACCACCGCCTTAGCGGTCAACAGGTTCACTACCAGGTCAAAGCGAACGCGCCCCGACAGCCCGTAGATAGTGCCAAACCGCAGGATAATGGGGGCAAATTCTTGGGAAGCGAGGCTATGCAGCACGCGCTCCGACGCGATTTTACTCCGAGCATATAGCGAAACGGGATTGAGCGAGGAACGCTCGTCAAGTATCTCGTCGCTTGCCCCATACACCGAGCAGGTGCTGGCGAACACAAAACGGGTCACCCCCGACCCCTTCGCTATCTCCGCAATGGTGCGTGTGGCTGTTAGGTTGACGTCGATGGTCAACGCTTCATCCAGCGCACAGGCGGGGTCGCCGACGATCGCGCCCAGATGCACCACCGCATCCATGCCCTTCATACATTCCACCACTTTATCTATCTGCCGAAAATCCGCTTTCACCACCTCGAGGCGAGGGTGGTTGGCATACGGCTCAATGGACTCCGTGCCGTACAGGAACAGGTCCAGCAAACGCACGAAGTAACCCTTCTCCAACAGCTTAGGTAGGAGAGCAGAGCCAATATACCCCGCTCCCCCGATCACCAGCACGTTGCGCACAGGGCGATCGGGAGAAGGTCTGCCGAAGTATCGTCGCTCTGCTGAGGACAGAGCTTTCCACACTCGCGCGCCGAGTCGCGTTATCATCAACAAGCCCAGGGTGATACCCCACGAGAGCAACAGCACCGCCCGCTGCAGCGGCAGATATCCGGGTAGCAGGTAAGCCCCAAACCCCAACAACAGGTAGGTCACCGTCACTGCCTGAAGAATAACCATCGCTTTATAGCGTCCCTGATACAGCCGGCTGTGTGTATAGAACCCACTCAAAGAAAAGACGGTCAGCGCAATAATTGTTAATATCCAGCTACATCGTGCAAAGACATAAAGATGCGCCCTTAATTCAGTCGGGGCATCCCCCACAACACCTGTTACCCCCACTACCCACAGGTAGTGGAATAAAAGCGCAAACACCAGCGACAGGTTCACCATCAGAGCATCCGCCAGCGTACGAACCACAATGTCGCTGTTTATTCGCCGTCGCCAAATCACTTGCCCAATCTCCTCCCGCTGTACTCGCGAAGCGAGTTCATTCTTCCTACCTCGCAGCAGGGTATATCCTTAACGAAACCCGTAAAATTATCGGCAGGCTTTGTACATTAGTTTCGCGACCGTATCTGCAATGTCCTGCATCTCCTCCTCACTCAGGGTGGGATGCACCAAGAACGCCAGGGAGGTCTCGCCGAGCTGCTTCGCTATCGGCAGCCGCCGAGGAGGCTGGAATCCGGCTCGCTCAAAAGATTTCTCCAGATACACCTCACTACAACTGCCCACATTGCAAGGGATACCCTGCTGATTGAGCTCCACCATGATACGGTCACGGCTCCAGTCGGGCTTCAGCGCTTCGGGACGAACGAAAACATAGTACCGGTAGTAGGCATGCCCAATGTGGTCTGGGGGGATGGTCACGCGCAAGCCCGGCGTTTGGAGAAACCGTTCGGTGAGAATCTCAGCATGACGCCTTCGTGCCGCTACCCAACGAGGTACCTTGCGTAACGCCACCCGACCGATGGCAGACTGCATCTCAGTCATTCGCCAGTTCGTGCCAAACGACTCGTGCAACCAGCGGAAACCGGGCGGATGCTGGCGATGATATACCGCTTCGTGGCTTTTGCCGTGGTCCTTGTACGACCATGCTTTTTCCCAAACGCTGCGATCGCTGGTAGTTAGCATCCCGCCTTCGCCACCTGTAGTGATAATCTTGTCCTGACAGAACGACCACGCTGCCACATGCCCCAGACATCCCACAGGTCGCCCTTTATAGGTCGCACCGTGCGCCTGGGCGCAGTCCTCAATTACCCACAGCCCACGCTCACGAGCCAGCGCCATGATTTCGTCCATCTCACACGGCCAGCCAGCGAGATGCACCGCGATAATCGCCCTAGTGCGCGGCGTTAATACCGCCCGAACCGTTTCTGCGGTGATGTTCTGGCTGTTGGGGTCTACATCAGCGAAGACAGGCTTGGCTCCGCGCAGCACCACCGAGCTGGCTGAGGCGACAAAGGTGCGACTGGTCACGACCACTTCGTCGCCCTCGCCGATGCCCAGCGCATACAGCGCCAGCTCCAGTGCGACACTGCCGTTGGCTACTGCCACCGCATACTCACAACCGGCGAAGGCGGCAAACTCCTTCTCAAACAGTCTCCCCTCTTCGCCTGTCCAGTAGTTCACCTTCCCCGAACGCAGCACCCGCACTGCCGCCTCTATTTCGTCCTCTTCAAAGTGCGGCCACGGGGCAAGCGTTCTCTTCACTGCCTTCTCCATCATCTTCTCCCCGTCTGCAGAACCCTTGCCGGCACCCCTACGGCAGTGACGCCATCGGGAATGTCCCGTACGACTGCCGCTCCCGCGCCTATTACCGCCCAAGCCCCTACTTTACGGCACTGAATCACGCTACTGCCGATGCCGATAAACGCCCCTTCTCCTATCTCCACCCGACCAGCCAGATGCACGCCGGGAGCGACGTGCGCATAATCATGAATGATACACTCATGGTCGACGGTTGCGCCGGTATTGAGAATCACATGGTTACCAATCCGTGCTTCGGGCTGAATCACCACCCCGGCAAAAACCACCGTTCCTGCCCCTATTCGCACCGAGGGGTGTATCCACGTGCGTGGATGTACCACGCTTACCCACTCGACACCACGCAATTGTACAGACAGCCTTCGGCGCGTGGCGTTATCTCCAATGGCAATCACCGCCCGGCTGTAGCCCTCTTCGGCAAGACGGTTCACAGCGCCGAGAACAGGCACGCCCAGTATCTCCGTGTTCCATACAGAGGGGTTATCGTCGAAGACCGCCGCTGCAGACAGTCCTGCTGCCTGCAGCGTGCCGATGACCACCTTGGCGTGTCCCCCTGCGCCGATGATAGCTATGGATTCTTTGTCTGGCAAGACTGCAGTCTCTCCTGCCCGGCATTACCTGTAAAAACAGGCATGGTGGCAGCACCCTCTGCGCTGATGCCCTCTCGCTTCAGCACCTTCCACACGGTCAACAGCAGAATCTTCATGTCCAGCCACAGGCTCCAGTTGTCCACATACCACACGTCTAGGACAAACTTTTCCTCCCAGCTCAGCGCGTTTCGCCCGTTGATTTGTGCCCAGCCGGTGATGCCGGGCTTGACCTCATGTCGACGTGCCTGTTCGGGAGTGTAACGA
>CALJAP010000143.1 GCA_938027655.1 uncultured bacterium
CACCCTCTGGATGTTGCGACGGATATTCTCCTCGCTGTCCTCAGGCAGGTCGAAGATGCTCATTTGGGCGATTTGCTCAGGGGAATAGCCGAACATGCGCAGGAAGGCTCCGTTCACCTCGATGAACCACCCGGTGTCCGCCTCGAATAAAAAGATGCCGTCCTGAGCGCATTCAAACAATGCGCGATAGCGCAACTCGTTCTCTCCAGCCGGCTCCATCGCGGAATGTACCTTCCTCCCGCTCATCCTGACGGGTGTGTTGTGCGTCTTGTTAGCATTACAAAGTATACACTATTATGACTCTTTTCTCCATATCTCTTCAAATTGTCGGTAACCATATCGCATCGGGTAAGGGATGGGGTATAATGTAGCCGACCACCATCCCCGAGGAAGGTATGAAACTCTTTCGGTTTGAAGCGGAACAGACAATACCAGCTCCACTGGAGGAGGTGTGGGATTTCTTCTCCAGCCCGGTGAACTTAAAGGTCATTACACCACCTGACATGGGTTTCGATATTCTGACGCCAGTGCCGGACAAGATGGAAGCGGGCACCATCATCGCATACACGGTACGCCCCTTGCTGGGGATTCCTGTGTTCTGGGTGACGGAGATTACTCATGTAGAGCCGTTACGATTCTTCGTGGATGAACAGCGATTCGGTCCTTATCGTTTCTGGCATCATCGGCACTCTTTTCTCCCTGTAAGTGGTGGCGTGCGCATGACCGACGTGGTGTACTACGCTTTGCCTGTGCCAGTGATAGACGGCATAGTCAATCGCCTGATAGTGCGCCCGCGCATCGAGGAGATTTTCGCCTTCCGACGGCAGAAGATTATCGATCTGTTTGGAGAATAGCGTAGCTGTGGTCACTTCATCCCGCACAGCTGCTTGTACAGCGCGATCACTCGCTTCACGTACGTCTGCGTCTCGCGGTAGGGGGGCACTCCTCCGTATTTACGCACCGCGCCGGAGCCGGCGTTATACGCCGCCATCGCAAGGATGATGTCGTTCCAGCTCACAGTGCCCTCGCGGTAGGCGCGACCGCCGGAATAGGTGTTCAGATGCCCGTGTAGCAGACGTATTGCCCCCGCCAGGTTCTGCACCGGGTCAAAGGGATTGCTCACTCCCAAACCGCGCGCAGTGCCTGGCATAAGCTGCCCCAACCCCATCGCCCCCGCGCGCGACACCGCTTCGGGACGGAACCCCGACTCCGCCAGCACCATCGCCACCACCAGACGCGGGTCTACCCGGTAATACCAGCTGAACGCGAGGATGCTGTTGGTAATGGCCTCTACCTGCTGCGGTTTGAGTTTCGGGTTGAAGCGCGAGATGGCACGTGCATACGCATCGTATACTGCGCTGTGCCACTGCTCAAAGGTGATTACCGTTCCCTGGCTCGTGCGCACAGGGGTATTGAAACGCGAGGTAAGAGGACGAATAGTTCTCTGGGGAGATTTGGTCACTTCCTGCTTCTTTCTCTGCTGCGCTTCCCATTGCGCGACGTCCGCTTCGTGTGCGGTGTGAACCAGCTCCACGTCACTTAGCCCGACCAGATTGTCTTCTCCGACGCGCAGAAGCACCCGTAGCTGTGCTCCCAGCTGCTCCTGCAACGGTTGGCTGGTACGCGGACACACCGACGCGCCGTCCGCCGATTGAAGCACCACCACCTGCGCATCGCCTACCCGACTGACGCCTTTCACGGTGGCGGTCAGCTCCACCACCCTGCCCCGATACACATCGACGTTCTGCTGCAGATAGCTGATTCCGCTCACCGGCGTCGCCTTCAGGCTCTGGCGAGCTTTCAGGAAGCCCGTCACATCCGCCCGCAGCGGCGCACCCCAGCATATCAGCAGTAATGTCCATACCCACCAGACGCGCATTGGTCGCCCTCTTGCATATAGAGGTCAAGTGACAGCTACACAGGGTTATTCCATGTTTCGATTCTCGGCAACCAAACTCCTGCTCGTGAAACACGCACACCCCACCAGCCACCCCACTGCAACCAGCGCAAGATAAAGGCATACTTTCAACAGGTCGGGGGCGAAGCGCAAGATGAGCCGCTGCGCTCCGTCGGCAACCTGCACTCGCTGGAAAGTGCCGTCCAGAGGCTCAATGGCTCCCGATGGCTCCGCTTTCCAGCCTGGGTAAAAGGTCTGCATCACATGCAGTTCGCGTGCCCCATCAGGCAGGGACACCTGCAGGCGGTTACATCCCTGCCAGCGGAAGGCGCATTCATGACCATCTGCGGTGCGAACCCATGAGCGTGCAGCGGACACCTCGTAAAGCCTTCCCTCCGGGCTGTCGAGGATGAGGCGTAAGCCCTCCTCAGCGAGTGGTTGCAGAGAGAGCACATAGCGTACCCCCACATTTGCCAGGCGGTCGGCAGGAGCACGCCAACCCAGCGCCATATTGCCGTTCTCCACCGGCGCAGAATCTCTGCCGTTTAAACCGTCCAGCCAGCGTTTTGCGTGAAGAGGCATCAGCGAGTCGTAGATTTGCAGGTCGTCCAGCCCCGCTGCCGTCGCCAGATTAGGAGGTAGTATCGCCAGCGGTGCGCGATAGAGGCTCCAGCCCCCCTGCACCGCGAAGAGACGCCATTTGCCGTCGGCTAGCGATTGCAGCCGCTCCACCAGCAACGTGTTGGGGTAAACGCTTTGGGCGGAGGCAGGCGGATTGTAGCCCATTCCTGCCATCCACAAACTGCCCAGCACGCAGGCAACCGTCACCGCGTGTGTAAACAGAGGGCTCCAGCCGCGCTTCTGCCCGAAAAGTACCGCTCCCACAGCCAGCACGGATAGTGCCAGCCCCTGCAACAGCAAAGGAGCCTGCGAGGAGAGCAGCGCGGCAAACGCCTCTTCGCCCAGCACTTCCGCGCTGAACGCCCTTGCCGAAAGAGCGGCTGCTACGAACAGCGTCAGAAGAACGCCAATCGCCGACAGCCATTGCCTGCGCGAAGCGGTAGTCAGTTCGTCCATGCCCGCTCCTGCCAGCAACGCGACACCAAACGCCCACAGCACCAGCACGCGCGCGGGGGAGCCGGTGCCGCTGAAACCAGGCACGCCAAAGTAGAGCAAGGCGTTGAGAGGTGTGCCCAGAGCCAGAAGCATTGCCAGCACCGCCAGCAACAGCGCGTAAAGACGCCATGCGGAACGGCGGCTAAAAAGCCCCAGACTCGCCAGCACCAGCGCAGGGATACCCACGAAACAGGCAAACTCGGCAGCGTTCCCCTTGCCCCAGTAGGTGCTGACATCCGGCTCGTCGGTGCGGGCGGCGCCCGGGTGACCGAAGAAGTCCGGCAGGAAGAGGGTAACCAGATGGGCGAAGGGCATCGCACTGCCCACGTAAGCAGAGTAGCCTTCCGCTGTTGCGGGGGCGCGCCGGTGGGAGAAGCGTGACATCTCCACAGCAGGCAGTACCTGCGGCGCGCTTAATGCGAGGGCAAGCACAAAGGCGAGCACCAAGCTTCCTGCTGTCATCCCTCTCCCTGTGGGAGAGGGGGTAGGGGAGAGGTTCTGTCCGCGGCGCAACGCCAAAGATACCACTACCAGTATCCCCGCCCCCAGCACGTAGAACGCAATCTGCAGATGCCCTGCCAGCAAGCAGAATCCCATCGTTGTGCCCCACCACGTGGCTCGATGCAGTGTCGGCTGAGATGCCCATCGGGCGGCTGTCAGGATAACCCACGGTAACCATGAGGCGGTTGCCGGTACGGAGGGCAGATACTGCCATGTGACCGTCCAGAGGGAGAAGGTGAAGACCACCGCGCCTACCAGCGCCGAGGCGAACCCCATACCCGCCTGCCTGCGCATTAGCAACCAGGTGCCCATCCCCATCCACCACAGATGCCATGCCGCAAGCCAGCCAAACGCCCTTTCCTGAAGCCAGGCAAACAGCACGTTTGGTGGGTAGAAGATGGCGGATTGACTGTTGGCGTAGAGGGGATAACCCATGCCCTGGTGGGGGTTCCACAGTGGCAACCATCCCTCGCGCCACATCTGTGCAGTGTACAACCGCCACACACCGAACTGCGCCGCGCCATCCCACATCAGCGGGTTCCAGGGAGGCGGCGTCTCGGTGGAAAGGGCGCGATAGGGGTATACATGAAATAACAGGCGTGTGGGAAGCCACACACGCCCGCCTGTCAGCACAGGGAAGAGAAACCACCACACCAGCAGAGCCAGTATCAGCCCTACCAGCGCGGTTTCTCTAGAACTGGAGAAACTGGATTTGCTTGAGCGCGACCTCATTGGTAGGGTCCTGACGCAACACCTCCTCGAACTGTGCGCGAGCCTCCTCGTACATGCCGAGCATCGCGTAGGTGAGCGCAAGGTTGTTGCGGATGACCACGTTTCGTCCGTCTATCTGCACCGCCCGTTCCAGCTCCGCCAGCGACTGTTCGAACTCCCCGATAAACCCCAACACCAGTCCGAGCTGGTGATGCGCTTCGGCGTTGTCTGGAGCCAGCTGCACCGCTTGCCGCAACTCCGCCAGCGCTTCATCATACTGCCCGTTGATTTTATACGCGACGCCGCGCTCGATATGGGACTGTACATCCCCCATGGCCCGGTAGCCCTCCAGTTTCAGGTGTCCCTTGTCCGCACTGTTGATGAGATAGTAAATAAATGAATCCACATCTCCCCGCCACCCTACCCTTCGAGCGATAGCGTCACCCAAAGTATAGCAAGTTTCCACTATAAAAGCAAGATGTGTGCCGGGCGATTACTCCTCGCTGAGCGTCCGACGCAGCGCCTGCACGAAGTCGTCCATCTCCTGGCGGGTGCGCTTTTCGGTGACTGCTATCAATAGGTGATACTCTCGCCCCCGCTCGTAACGACTCAACGGCAATCCTGCCAGATAGTCCGGCAGCAACGCCTGCACTACCTCCTCTGCTGGACGCGGCAGGCTAACAGCAAACTCTTTGAAGAAGCGCGCCTGCGGGTAGACCATCTGCACACCCGGCAGCTCCGTCAGTCGCTTTGCCAGGTAGTGCGCCTTCTGCAGGCACAGGTTCGCCACATGGCGTAAGCCCTGCTTGCCCATTGCACTCAGGTAGACGGCTGCCGCCAGCGCCATCAACGCTTCGTTCGTGCAGATGTTGGAGGTTGCCCGCTCACGACGGATGTCCTGCTCGCGCGTGCGCAACGTCATCACGAAGCCTCTGCGTCCTTCTATATCCACGGTCTCGCCGATAATGCGTCCGGGCAGGCGGCGGATGTACTCCTCTTGGCACGCATAGAACCCCAACAGCGGACCGCCAAAGCCCATTGCCAGCCCCAACGGCTGTCCTTCACCCACCACCACATCCACGCCATATTCGCCCGGTGGTTTCAGGATGCCCAGCGCGATGGGGTCTACCGCCACGATAGCCAGAGCACCACGCTCGTGCGCTCGCGCGGTCAGATCCGCCATCGGCTCGAGGTTGCCGAAGAAGTTCGGGTTTTGCCACAACAGGCACGCTGCATCGCTGCCTATCGAGGTGTCCGGTAAGGTAACGCCTTGCTCACTGCAGGGGATTTCCTGCACCTCCAAGTCGGCGGCGCGGGCGTAAGTGTGCACCACATGGCGGTAATGCGGATGCACGCTCTGCGATAGCACAATGCGTCTGCGCCCAGTGTGATGCCACGCCATCAGCGCCGCTTCCGCCAGCGCGGTTGCCCCATCGTACATGGAGGCGTTGCTCACCGGCATACCGGTCAGCTGGCATATCATCGTCTGGTACTCGAACATCGCCTGCAGGATGCCCTGGCTGACTTCCGGCTGGTAGGGTGTATAGGCGGTAAGAAACTCACCGCGCGAGAGGATGGCTTCGATAATCGCCGGGGAGAAGTGGTCGTATATCCCTGCCCCCAGGAAACACACGCACCGCGAGGTATCCATGTTCTGCGCAGCAAGCCGCCATGCATGTGCTCGCAGGGCGATTTCGTCCATGCCCTTGGGCAAGTTCAACAGTCCCTTGAAGCGCAGTTCCCCCGGTATCTCCGCAAACAGGTCATCGATGCTTCCCACGCCGATAGTGCGAAGCATTCGCTCGCGGTCGGCATCGGTATGCGGGATGTAGGTCATGCCTTCCGCCTCTCCTCAATGTATGCCGCGTACTGCTCGGCGGTAAGCAGGTTCTCTACCTGTGTCGGGTCTGCCAACTGTACCTTAATCAGCCAGCCTTGGCCATAGGGGTCTTCGTTGAGCAGTTCATAGCGCTCGGTGACCGCCGGATTGGACTCAACAACTTCCCCCGCCACCGGTGAATACAGGTCTGCCACCGCTTTGACCGACTCCACCGTGCCAAACATTTCGCCTGTCTGCAACACCCTACCGGCTTCCGGCAGCTCCACGTACACGATGTCGCCCAGCTCGGATTGCGCGTAATCGGTGATGCCGATGGTGGCGATGTCGCCCTCCACGCGCACCCACTCGTCGGTTTTAGAGTATCGTAAATCGTTCGGTATGTTCATACTGACTGACCTCCCTGTATTTTATACGTGATGAACGAACCTTCTGGATACAATCCGTGCAGGCACCGGTTTTCCGCGCATGTTTACCTGCACCTCGCTGCCCGTTCTGGCGTATTCGCTGTTGACAAAAGCCATCGCAATGCTCTTTTGCAGAGTGGGCGAGAAGGTTCCGCTGGTTATTTCGCCAACAGTCTGCCCATTTACCTGCACGGGATAGCCCTGCCGTGCCACCATGCGCCCTTGCAACTCTAGTCCCACCAGCTTGCGAGCGGCACCCTGTTCACGAACGCGGCGGATAACGTCCGCCCCGATGAACTCTTTGCTTTTACTGACCACCCAACCCAGCCCCGCCTCGATGGGATTGATATGCTCATTCAGCTCATGTCCGTACAGGGGATACCCGGCTTCGATGCGCAGCATATCCCTTGCACCCAGCCCACAGGGCACGGCTCCCGCCTTGTGCAGGGCGTTCCAGAGCAGACCAGCCGCCGAAGCGTCGATAATCAACTCCACACCGTCCTCGCCTGTGTAGCCGGTACGCGCCACAAGCACCGGGTACCCGCTCCACCGACCGCTTGTCACGTGGAAACGTGGCAGTTCCGCCAGATTCTGTGCGAAGAGCCGGCTCACCAGCTCGATGGCTTTTGGACCCTGTACGGCTATCATGGCGGTCTGTGCGGTGGCATCCTCCAGAGTAACCGATGGCGGCAAATGCTGTTGTATCCACCCTTTGTCTTTGTCGGCGTTGGCGGCGTTGACCACCACCAGCAGGTGGTCGGAAGAGAGGCGGTAGACGATAATGTCGTCGATAACCCCGCCATGCGGGTTGGTGAGCAGGGAGTACTGCGCCGCGCCGTCGGTCAAAGCGGAAACATCGTTGGTGGTCAGTGTCTCAAGGGCAGGGATGGCTTCTGCGCCTCGCAAATGGAACCTGCCCATGTGACTGATGTCGAACAGGCCCACCCCTTCGCGCACCGCGCGTGCCTCCTGGATAATGCCGCCGTATTGCACGGGCATCCACCATCCGGCAAACTCCACCATGCGCGCTCCCATCTGGGGATGAATCTCGGCAAGGGGAGTGCGCTGCAGTCCACTATCTTGTGTCGCCATTGACCCCTCCTGGTTCGCGGGGCGGCACCGTTGCCCGCCCGATAAGTTTCACGAAGCCGTTTCCCTGTTCCACACGCTCTGCCACGAACGCACCGCCAAGGCGCAGGTCGCGTTCCACATCCAGCACCGGATTCAGCGCAGCAACTATCTTTTGCACAACCAGCGGCGGAAGCTCCTCGCCCTCTACATACACCCGTACGTTCTCGACTACCACGTAACGTCCGTCCCGCACGCCCACACTACCTTCCGCTTCGAACTGCCATGGGGTCAGCAGCACGACCAGCTCCCCCGTGATACGCACCTCTGAAGGCGTTACCTGAACATGCGGAGAGCGCACCTCCGGCAGGCGGCGTTTTACAAACTCGGTGAGACTTTCTTCATCGAGGGTCACCCCTCCGTTACCCCAGCCCGCGCTAAACAGGCGGATGCGCAGGCGAAACGCTGCCTCCTTAGAATCCAGCAAGACGCCGGGTATGGTTGCTCCGATGGAACGTATGGGCAGCCCGCCCAGATGAAAATCTTCCAGCACAATCTGCACCTTGTCCGCCTTGCCACTCCACTGGGCAATTGGTGTTTCAGTGAAAAAGGGCATCTGCTCGGTGCGAAAGCCGGAGGCATAAACCCGAATGGTTTCAGCCCTTGCCAGAAATACCCCCAATGCGCCCCAACGTGGCTGGATATGCACCTGCACCTGCCCACTCCCGCCAAGTTGCTGTAAGATTTGCCGCTCCGCCGCTCGCTCCAGCCGACGGGTGAACTCCTTTGTTCCACTCAGAATTAGCAGGATCGTCAGGGCGATTTCTGCCACACGCCGCACGTCAATCGCTATCACGTCCCTGTTCAGAATCACCAAACAGGATGCGGTAAAAGCAGTAGACGAACAGCCCGCCCACCAAAGCCCACGCTATCAGCATGAATATCCAGCCGCCTGCGCTCATACCACTGCCTCCTCGCGCTTACGTTTGAACGCCACTCGCACCATCACACACATCCCAACAAAGCTCGCCAACAGGAACAGGCGCGTGACCCACACTGTCCAGCCGGTGCCCTGACCTTCCACGCCCTGCTGCAGGATGGTGCCGTTCAAGATGGGCACTACCACATTCAGCCAGACCCAGAAGCCCAGCACGAACGCCAGGATGAGCGGCGCGATATATTTCGCGCTGTAGTAGAAGAAGCGTGGCGGACGCAGTCGCGCCCCGCGCAGAATCTCCGCCCAGATTCTATCCGCGCCGAATATCCACATCATCAAAATCACCTCTACTAGGGCAAGGAGCGGTGGTCCAAAAGTGCCTGCCCAGAAGTCCATCACGTCCAGCGAGCCCCTCAAAAAGACACACAGGTGCGTGCTGGGCAGCCACAGCGCGCCTAAAATCGCCACCGCCTTGCTTCGTGCTAGCCCGAACTCGTCCTCTAAAAAGGCAATCATCGGCTGTGCTAACGCCACCACCGACGTAATCGCCGCGATGAACAGCAGGAAAAACCAGAGCGCACCCAGCACCTGACCCAGCGGCATGAACTCGAACACGGGCGGCATCGACGCGAAGCCCAGATAGAAAGTACCCTGCGAGGCGATTACCTGCGTAGCGGTAATCCCGAAGAAGGTCACTGCAGCGGGAATAGCGATTGAGCCGCCCAGCACCACCTCTGCAAACTCGTTCGTCGAGGTGGTGGACAAGCCTGTGAGCGCGACATCATCGTCTTCACGTAGATAGGACGCATAACACTGGATCGCCCCCATGCCCAGACTCAGCGTGAAGAAGATTTGCCCTGCTGCTGCCAGCCACACCTGCGGGTTGAACAGCACAAACACCTCGCGCCCGTCACGCTCGATGAACCACTTCGGCTCCCACAGGAACGCCAGCCCGTTCAGCGGACCCAACGCTTCGGACACGGGATGCCCCAGCGTGAAGACGCGAATGACCAGGATTATCGCCAGCACGAAGAGCACGGGCATGCCGACCTTCGCCAGCACCTCAATGCCACCTGACACACCCCGCGCCAGCACGAACAGGCTCAATGCGAACACGCCAAGAAAGACCAGGTAGGTGAAAAGCGGTGGGCGAAAGATATCGCCCGTGGGCTGCCCATCAGGCGTGATGGCGCCCGCGTAGGCTTTGCGGGCATTATCGAACGGCTTGACCACCTTCTCTTTGACGATCGCCGCCTCCAGCTTCTCCAACCGCTGCTTTGGATCTAGCCTGCCAATCTGCTCCTCCGACAGATTGAGCGTCTTAAGGAGCTCCGTCATCTGCGGGGTTGCGACGCCCTGTTCAATGAACAGGTCGATATCGGCGCGGGTGAGGGATAATCCCTGAATCACATGGTCGCGAATTTCGCCACGCGCCAGCGCCGAGAGATCGTCCTTAGTAACACCCGTCTTCTGCACCTTCGGCAGCTGATTGAACACGGTGTAGATGCTGTAACCAATCGTCCAGCTCGCTAGATAGGAGTAATAGACCAGGATAACCGTTGGCAGAAACAGCCCCAGCACGCCGAGATACTTGCTGATTCGGCTACGCCACATCAGATGGAACATCCCGGGCGTCGTGCCATGTCCGCGTGCGCCGCCGTAGCGTCCCTGCGCCCATTCGAGCCACATCAGGGGGATCGCCATAAAGATAAGTGCAATAAAGTAGGGAATCATAAACGCGCCGCCGCCGTTTGCGGCAGCCTGCCCCGGAAAGCGCAAGAAGTTACCAATGCCGATGGCGTTGCCTGCCATCGCCAGCACCAGCCCAACTCGCGTACGCCACCGTTCACGACCTTTTACCTCATTGTTCCCTGCCATTGACACATATCACCCCCTTATGTTACGTAGCTATCGGTCGTTAATGAAACTGTGGGAAATTTTCGCCTTCGGAAGAGCAGATTCCTGTAGCACCTCAAAACGCCGTGCTCAGCTGAATTACCGCCACACCGCCTCGCTCCTTGTCGCTGCCCAGCAAGGAATACGAAGTAACCCCCTTCGCGTCATAGAAAATCGCCTGATACAGCGCGCGCAGCAGGGTATCTTCGTTGAGGTCATACCGCACACCAAAGGTGACATAGTGCTCCACCGGTTTACCCGTGGGCGATAATACCGCGTTCGGGGTGAAACGCTGAGGGTCTCTCAGGTTCCACAGTGCCCCTTCGTAAGTGAGGCTGAAGCCCCAGCGAGGAAGAGCCTGCCAATATGTATTCAGTGCCAGGTGGTATACTTTATCGTCAGTGCCGAAGCCTGCGGGGGGAGCAGCTTTGCCCGTGCCGGTGTAAAGGCCTGCTCGTGCATCTAGTGTCACACTGCCGAGGCGTGCCCGCAGCCCGGCGTCTACCCCGCGCAGGTCGGTGGGATTGTGCCAATAGCCGATACGCCCCCAGTAGCCAGGAGGCGCAAAGTACGGGCGAAAGTCACGATAACCAGCCCACACCAGAGCCTTTTCGCCCGCGCTGTACTGTACCCTCGTAAGGAACGCCCAGTTATCCTTGTTCAAACGGTTATCGCCATGATGCAACAGGTCGCTTTGTGAATAAACGGCAGAGATGCTCCAGCGCTCAGACGGCTCAAAGTTCACCTGCCATCCCCAGACGTTCACCTGGTTGACCGTGCCGAAGACGGTAGGCACATCCTGCCCGGCGTCTAAAGTGAGAAACTGCGCGCCCACGCTGATGGTGCGTCCAAGCCGGATTGTGGCAGATGCGCCAGCACCCTGCCGCGCATGCACGATGCCGAAGGGGATACGATTGGGACGCTGGCGCAGTGGGTTGCCCGGCTGAAACAGATTGACCGCGTCGTTGCCTGCGGAGACCCGCATGAAATCGGACAGGAGGTTGGTGTTCACCGCGTTGTGCCGGGCGGCGTAGAGCATCAGGCTCACCAAATCGGTATCCATCTGGAACTTTAACCCGTCCATGCTGTAATAGCCGCCGTCATAGCGCGGCAGCAGGGTGTACACGTCCACGTCGGGACGCCACAACGTTAACGGGGTCATCCGATTCTCTATCCTGCCTGCCGACACACTGCCCTGCCGCCCGAAAAGCGAAACGGGGAAACGCACGTCCGCTTTCCACAGCAGAAAATCGGTCGCGCCCGGCGCACGGGAAACACCTAGCGCGAACTGGGAGGCGGAACCGAAGTAGGTCAGGGCATTTCCCGCTACCAGCGCGGCTTCGGCACGCACCGCTGGCGAAAGGTCGGCACGCACCTGCAGGTTCAGCTCCTGTGTGGCGTGCACGTTATTCAA
>CALJAP010000144.1 GCA_938027655.1 uncultured bacterium
CTCCCACATACGACGGGAGTAGGGAATAGCACACCTACCATAGGAGACGCGCCTCCGGGGGCTATCCCACAGCGTCATCACCAGCACCTCGTCCGGCTGCCACGTCTCGTGCCAGAAAGCCTGCCAGATGGCGATGCGGAATACCTCCACGCACCGCTCGCTCACTACAAAGGTCTGCCCCACAGGTTGCCCCGCCCCTATCGTGGCGAAACGGCGGTCGTCCCGCGCGGTGGTATGTGCGCCCAGCTTCGCCCCGTTCAGCAACCTCTCCAGTATGGGCATTTCCTCTGCGCGTGCGTAACCGATTACGCAAGCGAGAAAAATAAAGACTAGGGTTCTTTTTCTCACCATTGCCGACCTCTCCCGGTTGGGATACACTTGCTACACAGTTGCTGAGTCTATTGTATCGTGTTACTACGCGCCTGACAAGTATCTTTGCTCTCCAAATGCGTCTGCGGTTCAAGCCGCGCTTTTACCACCCAAACCTCGCCCCGGCAGGGTGATGAACCAGCGCAGGCTGGCTTGGTTTGACGGGAAATTGCTCTAACCGTGAAGGAAATGACAGAATATCGGTGCGCGCAACAAATAGAAGCGAAGGCATCCTCCCTATCGAGAGGATGCCCCCATTCACTGACGCCTGGCTAACAAAATAGATTCAACCGCCGCCTTGGCTCAGAATATGTATCTGCATAAATCGAGAATTGACCAGCTATCAGCCTGTACCTCAGCACCAGTTTCTGGGCGAAACGTCCTCAGCCGGCCTTGTGATAGCCTGAGGCTATACAAGGAACCGAGCGGGCAAACTCACTTAAGCTTGGAAAGGTCAAAAACGCAAGTATGTTCGTAAGTGGGACGGACCGCCTTGAACACAAGCTTCTTGGTGCTAGCAGAAACTATTGGCTTCCCCTTGTCATCAAAAAGCGGAAACACTAATAAATAGGTTGCTGCGTAGGCGGTGTAGCCCTCACGAACAATGTCAAAGTGGTACACCGTACTGCTACCAGATGAATATACGTGTGCTATGCTTCCGCTTCCGTAGATTGAACCGGAGTTCGACGACTCGATAATCGTCTGGTTGACCGTAAGATGAGGCGTTGAACCTTTTAGCTCCTGCGGTTCATTCATGGCGCTAGAGTATATCGGTCGTATTACCTGCTTCCCGTCTACCAAAATCAGGAACTGCACGTCGGTAACATCTTCCTTTTTGGCGGGACGGTTAATCCACTCTCCCCAATCGGAGATGCCAGGCCAGGCGTACAACTCGACAATCACCACAAAATAGTCTTTGGTAAGGTTCAGCAGTTCCGCCACTTTGTGCAGACCCGAATCTGCCGGCTCGTAGGTCATTTCGTCGAAGTAACCGCTTAGCGTCGCAAGAAGACCCGGGGTTACTATAATTGCGTTGGGTGCTGTCCATGACTTGGAACTCGGCATTCTAACTTTTGCAAGGTCTTTACGCCACGGACCAACCAGATAGTGCAGGCTCTTCTTGCGTTTGCGCTCTTGGCGACCGTACTCATAGCTCTTTTTTATGGCCTCTTCGTTTCCCACAAAGAGAGGGTGTACTTGTAACTCTTGCGAAAGAGCTTGCCGCGTATACAGTATGGTCAAGAGCGACATGGTGAGGATAAGCAAAATACGCGGCTTGTTGCTGGTGCGCTGTTCGCTAAGTTGTGAGAATCGCATTGTAAACACCTCCCTTGTAAGAGTCTCCTCTAGGTTATAGGCTTATTGTCCCCTGTAGCTTACCCGTACGGATGCGGGGAATCAGGGAGTAGGAGTTACGCAGTTGACGTACACTCCCTTTTGCAAGTATCATCTTAACACAACCATGCCCCTCTGGTCAATTGGAGCGAGCCGGCGTGACCCCGCCCAAAGGCGGTGACCTACACCTCATCTACCTTGTTTTTCATCAACCTGCAGCTACCTACGGAACGAACGGGGGGCAACCCTGATGGTTGCCCCTGTGATTATTTTGCAGTCGCGGGCGCGACCTCCACCTCATACCAGAAGGTCTTCTCATTGCCGATGGTGATTTTGCCGCCGGTGACCGGCAGGGTCTTGCCTGTGCGCCTGCCGTGATGGTCCAGGATGTGAACCTTCGTGGCGCGGATACCTTTCAGCGTCACCGTCGCCCGAACCGGCTCCAGCAGGATAGGCGGCTTGCCCTCGTCCAGCAGGGAAGTGCGCGAGGGGTTGTACACCTGCCCGCTGTTCTCTGCCCGCGCCACCGCCGTCAGCAACAGCCGTTTGGAACGTGCCATCGGCTGGTCGTCCAGACTGCTCAGCACCACCTGGCAGAAGGGCGTTTGCGCCTCGATTCGCACGTTCTGGCAGTCCACCGCTTTGCCGCCGATGAAGCCGACCGCTCCCTGTGTGCGCGGCGCATTGATGAGGAATACTCCTTCGCGACTCCATCGGAGCAGTCCGTGCTGGCTGGTAAAGTGGTCGGTCGGCACATCGGGTATGGACGCTTGCGGTGCATCTTTTTTGCACGCCACTCTTTGCATCAACATCAAACCGCCGGGTATCGTGTCACCCATCGGGCGTAACAACCAGTCGTCGGCGTCCTTGAAGGAGTAGATGGTGGTCTTGTCGGTGGGAGGCACATCGTTGCGCAGGAACACCAGCGCGGCAGGCACACGCGCCGCCATCACGTGTGGCTTGTTGCCCACGTTGAAACTGCCCTCCATGCGCGGCGCCCAATCGCCGCCAGAGTAGTCGAATTGCAACAGCCCATCCCAGTCCTGCATCGAACCGTAAGACGCCATCAGCAATGGAGCTTCCGAAATCCACTCGTTCATCCAGCAGTTGTTCCACTCGGTGACGATGAAGGGCATCCCGTCCATCTGCTGGCGGCCCAACCACGTGATGGTAGAACCCGCCGGCTGCTTGACCATGGGGCTATTGTTAAAACGGTTGGTGGGGGAGTAGCCTCCCTGCGGATGGTCCCAGTAGGCGTGCCGGTCGATATAGTCCAACTGCGCGTTGGAGAGCACGTCGCCTATCCAGTTTTCCCAGTGGTTGCTCCCCGCGATGGGCACTTTCACGCCGATGGAGCGCAGGTAGTCATAAATCTCCTTGTAGGTCGCGGTTTGCACCTCGTACAGGAACCGTCCAACGGTGGGATTCTTCTGACGCAGCAGGTCGGGCACGCTCCCCTGTGGACGACTGACGCCCTTTGTACTACACCATTCGGTGAACAGGTCGTTAATCTCCTGGATATACGATGGTGGCAGCGCGCCGTAGCCTCCCACCCAGAACAGCGTGCTTTCGTTGATAATCTCCATCATGGCGATGGTGGGTTCGTCTACATAGCGGGTCTTCGTGTAGGGGTTATAGTGGGTCAGCAGGTCGTGCGCGTACTTCTTCTGCAGTTCAATCAGGCGTCGGTTGTAATGCGCGGCGACCTTGGCGCCGTTGTCCAGCGTCTCCCAGTCGCGCACGCCGTCATCGCGCTGGAACTTGCGGTGCACCAGCAGGTCCATATAGATGTAGATACCGTGCCGTTTGCACTGGTAGATGAAGTAATCGAGCCGGTCCAGCATCTCCGGTGACAGGTTGAGCGTGCTGGTGGGATGGTTGCCGAAGATGTTCGGTTGCGCCCAGCTGGCGTCCATATGGTGCAGGCGCACCATGTTGCATCCGAACTTCGCGAGGCGTGCGGCGGTGCGCTCGGCAGTGGTCCTATCCATGAACACGTTGCCCGCCACAATGTTCACACCCCAGAAACGCGCTGGCGTGCCGTCTTGGAACACAAACTTGCCCCCCTTCACCGTCAGGAAGCCATGCTTGCCCGCCGGTCGGTGCAGGTAGCGCGAGAGGTCTACCACCGCCGGTTTGGTGTAGTCGTCGGGAGAGCTGTCCAGCGGATACCAGTCGCGAGTATCGGTCTGCGATTCGGTAATCGGTTGGAGTGGGTTATTTTGCATGTCAAACGCCTCCAGTCGCAGGTCGTCGAACCAGGCAGTTCCGGTAGCGTTGTGCAAGCCGGCAATCAGAGAGACGCGCACCGCGCCCTCCGGAACCTCGTAGTCGCGCGTATACAGCGTCCATTCGGTGGTACCATCGATATCGAAACCCGGCGGATAGCCGCCGACCAGTTCGCCGTTTGCGTTGTAGAAGGTGACCTGCAGTCGTGCTTTCTCCCACGGGTTCGCGCCCATCCTCACGTTCTGGGTACGCATCCAACCCGCGAGGCGCACGCGCTTCGCCCCTCTAGGCAGCAGGCAATCCTGTCCGGCTACCGTCCAGCCGGGCGAATTGGCGGAGATTCGCAAGCAGTTTCGCCCCTCCCTGGCTCCTTCACTCACTACCCGCGCCTCTCCGGGTAGTGACCAGCCGGTTGCTCCTCCCTCGAAGCCGCCGTTGAGGAGCATGTTTGGTGCGCTTCCAGCAGGCACGATAGCTACCAGCACACACAAGGCAATCCACGGTCGCATCGCTTTGCCTCCTCTTAAACGTTTCAGAAATCGATTTCGAGGTGCAAACGCGGATTCCTTGTGGAGGGATTGACCAGCGTACCTGTTTAGCGTAAAATCGAGGTACCATGTCACTCGCCGGCACGCAAAAAAGGGAATCGTGGCGTGCGCTGGGGGAGTATCGGCAGATGCTCACCAGCTGCACCGACGACGAGCTGCAGGATGTGTATTTTCACATCGACGTACTGCAGTATCCTGATCGGTATCGTGCCGTACTGGATGAGCTCACCCGTCGCGGACTGCAACCCGTTTCGGGGGTAGAGCCTCAGGTCGTGCCTGCAGACATCCCCGAGCACGTGCGCAATCTCCCCGCACTCCGGTCGCGTCCTCTGGCGATAGCGCTGGTAGCATCGTCACTGCTGGCGGCGTACACGGCGATTGTTACCTTCCTCTTCTGCCTGCCGATTTACCTGCTGGCTCTGCCGCTGAAGGTGCTGAACCAGCAGAGCGCGTTTTTCTATCTGTTCAGCTTTCCGTTTGCACCGCTTTCCGCTGCCGGTTTCGGCAGGCGAGCAGGGGGAAGAGGCTGGTACAGCCTTGCGGTACTGGCAGGAGTGGCACTGGGGGTGATGATGTTCATCGGCACAGGAGCTCTGCACGCGGTGGTACAGGCGCTGTTCCGCCCGGATGGGGCGGAGGGGTTCTCGTTGCCTGTGGCGTACTGACCTCCTTGATTTTTGGCTTACAGTCTCGTATAATTGCGATGGAGGGTGGTATCTGATAACATGTCCTGCTATTGTTTTCCTGTCTTTTTGCTCATCTCAAAACTCGAGGAGTAGCCTTTATGCCTGCCAGTACTACCATAGAAGTGAAGCTCTCGCACGACGAGGTAAAAATAGAACCGGGCGGCACCGCGCAACTGCAGGTGGAGATTATGAACACCTCCGACCAGCCGGATACCATCGGGCTGGAGGTAGAGGGGCTGGATTACGAGTGGGTGGCGATACCCGTTCCCACCATGACGCTGGATGCACATGCACGCGGCACAGAGAAAATCCTGTTAAAAATACCCCGACGCAGCGAAAGCGCGGCGGGAGCATACCCCTTTGTGGTACGCGCACGTTCTCTGGAGACGGGCGCTACTGCCGTTGCTCCCGTGACGCTGCTGGTGGAACCGTTTGCCGCGCTGTCTATCGAGCTGTACCCGCGTCGTGGCGTGTGTTCCTACTGGAAACCCGTCAGTGAGTTCGAGGTCACCGTACACAATCTGGGCAACACGCCGCTGGATGTGCGCCTCTATGCGAACGATCCGGACGACGTAGGGGTATACACCTTCGAGAGAGAGGTGCTCAGCCTGCAGGCGGGAGCTTCGGAGACGGTGGTGTTGAGCGTGGAGCCGTCCCGTCGCGCTATGGTCGGGCGCAGTCAGATTGCGTCCTTTACCGTCACGGCGCGTTGCGTGGATAACGCTTATGTGGCAGTGCACACACAGGGGCAGCTGTACACGCGCCCGCTGGTCTCGCCGGTCACATTAAGCGTGCTGGGTTTGCTTCTGCTTGCGCTGGGCGTGTGGGCGTTTACCCGCCCCAAGCCGGTGGAGATACTGGATTTTGCGGTGGAACCGTCCACTATCCAGCAGGGAGGCACCGCCGTACTCCGCTGGCATGTGGCGAACGCCTCCGAAATCAGCATCACCCCTGATATCGGCGTCGTCAAGGAGACTGCCGGTAGCAGGCAGGTTCTTCCCGCGCAGACCACCACTTACCATCTGATGGCTCGTGGACGGGGCGGCGTGGCTGAAAAAGAGGTTATCCTGACCGTTCTGCCCGCGCCGGAGCCGCCACCGCCTGCCATCCTCTCGTTTAACGCAGAGCCGCCACAGGTAACCAAAGGCGACCCCGTTATCCTGAGCTGGCAGGTGCAGAACGCCACCAAGCTGCTGCTCAGCCCGCTTGGGGAGCTGGACCCGTTGCTCACCTCGGTGCGGGATACACCTGCCCTCACCACCACCTACACGCTGGTCGCCATCAATTCCGCCGGACGTAAAGTGGAGAAGAAGGTCACGGTAAAGGTGCGCGACCCAAACGCGCTGGAGGTGCTGGAGTTCAAAGCGGAGCCCTCAGTCATCACTGCAGGGGGAACGGTTACCCTGCGCTGGCGGGTACAGGCCGCCTCGCGGGTAATCATCGATAACGGGGTAGGTGAGGTGGCGCCTCAGGGAGAAACCGTCGTGTCACCCACGCAGGATACTACCTACACGCTCACCGCAACGAACGATGCCGGAGAGATGGTGACGAAAAGCGTCAAAGTGACGGTGACCACCACACCGCCGGTGACCACGCCTCCGTCGGTGAACCCGGTGCAACCGGGACGGTAGTCTTCCCGGATACTCTATCCGGTTTCAGCAGGCGCACGGAAGCACTGCTTGTCAGACGGTACCAGCCGCTCACAGACAATCGCCAGACCGGCTGTGTTGCTTGCCAGCGGGTTTTACCCAGCTGCAGAATCGCCCTCCTGTCCTCTGCCTGAACCTGCCATTGCCCGGATGGCAACCACACCCGGGTTGTGCTGTCAGGCGGAGTAATGTGTACCTCGTCCGATTCCCCAACCGCTTCGGTAAACGCCCTCCACAGCGCGATGGGCTGGGGCTCCGCGAGCCGTGCAAAGGTTGCTCGAAGCGTTGCACTGCCGTACACGCTGTCGATATACAGCACCATCCCGATGAGCGTACCCATTCCGGTGGCATCCACCTGCTTAAGGTCTTTCTCGGATGCGCCGCCTGCCAGCCAGCGCTGACGCAGGGGTGCGCATCGCTGTTGCACAAAGCCCCGTAACTCCGGGGCGGAAGCTCCACAAACGTCCTCTGGAGAGAGCTGACCGTTTTGCACCAGCGGCTCCAGCCATGTCAGCAAAAGGCGTTCCCCCATGTAGCCGTTTGCCCACGGCTCGGGGGCGGTATAGCCCGTGATTCCCGGAAACAGAGCGTGCGAAAACTCATGCGCCACCTCGCGCAACCATTCCAGCCGGTCGCGAATCTCCTGAATCGAGTAGATATAGAGATTGTTTCGCCACTGCTCCCCTCCAGCATTGCCCTGCCGACACAACCACACGTTCAACACCCGCTCACCCTGCAGGTTTACCTGCAGCCGTAGCCTCTGCCAGGCAACCTCCTGCAAGCGTAGGAGCAAACGACACACCTTTTGTGCCTCAGGTAGGTCTTCTGTCTGCTGAGCATAGACGCGAAACCGTAACTCGGGTTGGCTCAGGTGTTCGGTGCGAAAGTAGCCATAGCAGGCGACGGTAAATTGCCAACCGTGTTTCGGGTCTCGCCGAGAGATGCCTCCCTGGTGCAGGCGACGAGTGGCTACAACCGCTCCCGTAGAGGGTGTTAACGGTTCCAGCGTTTGCGCCTCAAAGCCCTGTTGTGCTGAGGCATTCCACACGGGCGGGGGAGGAGGATGCTCTATCTCTTCCTCTGCTCCCCCGGCTGCTGCGAACAGGAGCACGACTACAAGGGCGAGAGCCACTCCTCGGTAGCAGCGAAGGCGTTGTGGTTGTGGATAGACTCGATGGATTCGCATTCCACCTTAAACCGTCGTATGCCGGGTAACCGCCTCAGCGCAAGCACCGAATCGCGCAACATGTCCTCCACGAACTTGGCATTATCGTAAGCGGACTCGGTCACATGCTTCTCATCGGGACGCTTCAGTACAGGATACAACGGACTGCTGCCCTGTTCCTCTAGCAGCCTGCAGAGCTCTTCCATGTCCGGTTCCGGCGCAGAGGGGAGCAGTTCAATCTCCGCGCGGATGTAGGCTCTCTGGTTATGCGCACCATACAGTGCAATCTGCTTACTGCATGGGCATAGCGATTTCACCGGAACATTCACCCTGACAAGGCGCGTGCAGCTACCGTTTTCCAGCACCACCACCCATTCTGCGTCCGCATCTAGCCAGCCGGTTGCGCCGGTGACAGGGGCGCGCTTGCGCAGGAAATATTTGAACCTCATGGTGACTTCTGCTTGGTCGGCGTCCAGTGCATCGCGGGCGCGGTCGAGCATCCGTTGCAGGTCATGAAGGGTAAGGGGAGCCCGGCTTGCTTCATCCAGTATTTGCATCAGGCGACTCATATGTGTGCCCTTTTTGTCCGGCTGCAAGGACACCGCGAAATCCACCGAGGCGATGGTGTGGAACGCACTACCGTCGCCGTTGGCGATTTGTACAGGCAGTTGCACCCCGCGCACGCCGACCCGTGGGATGGGTACGTGGCGCACGTCTTCCTGGTTGGCAACGTCAGGAAGCGATAGCGCTACTCCGATTTCATCCATTGCTGTCCCCCGCAGAATGATTTGCACGTTTAGGGTACCCGCTTTGTCACAGGCGGGTCAACGGGTATTCTGTTACTCCATTATCTTTTGCCAGAAAGTTACATATTGCACGGCGACCTGCTTCATACTGAATCGTTCCATCGCTCGCCTTCGCGCAATTTGCGCCAGCTTGCGGTGCATCTCCGGTTGCTCTTCCAGCAGACGGATACAATTCGCCAGCTGCAACGCGCTGCCCTCCGCGAAAACCAGACCGGCATCACCGATAACGCGCGGTATCTCGCCACTGTCCGAGCCAACTACAGGCACCCCACATGCCATCGCCTCCACCAGCACCCTGCCGAACTGCTCCTTCCAGCGCAGTGTGGTACGCGAGGGCAGTACCAGCACATGCAACTGGCGCAGAAACGCGGCAACATGCGTAGAGGGGATTGCACCCAACCAGCGCACCCGATGCGCTATGCCCAAGCGTTCCGCTCGCTCTCGCCAGGGCGATTCGGCTCCCTCCCCGGCAATCCACGCCTCGCAGTCCTCAGGCAGACTTTTCAGGCTCTCCAGCAACACATCGATGCCCTTTGCAGGAACCAGCCGTCCCAGGTAGCCGATGCGAAACGGTGGCGACGCGGGCAGCTCACCCGGTGTGAAGAGCTCCGTATCCACACCGTATTGCGGGATGATGCCCACAGGCAGGGTGAACCCCTTGCGCCGTAGTACCTGCATCGCGTCATGGTTGCCCGCAATGACCCCGCTGAGCCGTTTTGCGAGAGATGCCTCAAACCAGCGAAAGGGTGGGGGATAGCAACGGTAGATGTTCTGCCAGCAGAACGCCACGGCGTGAGCTCCTGACCGTTTTGCCGCCAGCGCCGCGTGGTAGGTGGCGAAGTTGTACACCTCCTCGTCGATGTGCACCAGGTCGGGGCGAAACTGCCGAATCAGGCGAGGCAAACGGGGCGCGTAGTAGAAGTGATAGTGTCCGTTCCAGCGCAGGGGGGTCACCTGCAGGTGATAGCCTCGCGGAGTAACCGCCTCCAGAGGTATTTTGCCCACATGCGGCTCGCGCCAGTACGGCGGCACCACCACCAGCAGCTCCTCTACGTCAGGCTGTGCGGCAAGGTGTTCATACTGCTTGTGGTAGACCGCTCGCGTGGCAGCTTTTGAGAACAGCAACACTCGCATAGAATACCGGCTCGGTTTTGAGGCGTCGCAAATTTGAGCTTAGTATACCTTCTTCATGGTATCGCTATCCAGTGTTGACTGGAGGACGAACCCCCGGTGAGCCGAACATCTGCCCTCTCACACGGCTTGGCAGAAGCCTCGCGCTCCGGACATGGGTTGCACCCTTGCAGGAACTTGCTGCGCCTCCTCGAAACAAGTAATCCTGTATACTCTTCGTGGAGGACATCGATGGCAGAGAAGGTCACACTGGCAATAGTGGGCTGCGGGGGCATAGCAGGCGCGCACCGCGAGGGGCTGAGAAAACTGTGGGAAGCGGGCATCCGCGATTTCGAAGTCATCGCGACGGTAGATATCGACCGTTTGCGAGCCGAGAAGATGGCAGACGATCTGGCACAGTTTCAAGGCAAACGCCCCACGCCGTACCAGCAGCTGGAAGAGATGCTACGGGCGGAGAAGAACCTTGATGCGGTGGACATCTGCTCGGTGCACCGCAATCACCATTCGCTGGCTATCCCCTGCTTCCAAGCGGGCAAGCACGTGACTATTGAGAAACCGCTTGCGCTTACGCTGAAAGCAGGGCGACGGATGCTGGCGGCAGCGGCACAGGCTGGAACCGTGTTTCAGGTGGCGGAGAACTACCGCCGCGCTCCCGAACACCGCGCCATCCACTGGGCAGTTCGGCAGGGCGACATCGGCGAGATACGCATGATATTCTGGCTGGATGTGGGCGAGAGGCTGTGGTACTGGACCTGGCGCGAGCACCGTATGGACGCGGGCGGCGGATGGGTGCTGGATGGCGGCGTGCACTTCGCCGACCTGTTCCGCTACCACATAGGCGAGGTGGATACCGTTGCCGCGCGTTCACACGCTTTCCATCCCTATCGCTACGGCAAGCCGGAGACGCTGGAAGACCCCATTCCCGTGGATGTGGAGGACACCGTGATGGCAACGCTCACCTTCGAAAGCGGCGCGATGGGGCAGTGGACCTCCGTCTCCGCCGCGCCGGGAAAGGGCTTCAACCAGCGCATCCTATACGGCGAGCATGGCTCCATCGATTTCGGAAGCGGATTGAAAACACGCTCCGGGCGCGAAGAGAGCCTGCAGGAGATGGTGGCACGCTTCCGTAAGGCGATAGGCGAAGATGGCTGGGAGCAGATGTTCCCGCACGGCGTCACCGACACCATCGCTACTGAGCTATGGGAGTTCATTCAGGCGGTGCAGGGCAAGATGCCGGTGGAGATTGACGGGGTAGAGGGTTATAAGGACGAAGCCATCTGCATGGCGGTATACGAATCCAGCTGGCTCAACGGCAGCACAGTGGTCGTTGCCGATGTGGAGTCCGGCGCGATTGCCAACTACCAGCGCGACCTTGACGAGGCGCTGGGATTGTAGCACGTGTTCAAGGAGGAAGCAGCCATGACTCTCCATGCCATCGGCAATGCGCATATCGACCCCGTGTGGCTGTGGCGGTGGACGGAAGGACTGGAGACCATCCGCGCCACCTTCGCCAGCGTTCTGGAACGGATGAGGGAGTTTCCTGAGTTTCGCTTCACCGGCAGTTCGGCGGCGTTTTACTGGCTTCTGGAGCAGACCGACCCCGATATGCTTGCGGAGATTCGCCAGCGCGTGCACGAAGGACGTTGGGAACTGGTGGGCGGATGGTGGATTCAGCCCGATTGCAATATCCCGTGTGGCGAGTCCTTTGTCCGCCACGCGCTGGTTGGGCAACGCTACTTCCAGAAGACCTTCGGGGTCACCGCCACCGTCGGCTACAACCCCGACAGCTTCGGGCATGCGGGCACGCTACCGCAAATACTGCGCAAAGCAGGGTTGACACGCTACGTCTTTATGCGCCCCAGCCCGCACGAGAAAAGCCTGCCCGCCAACGTCTTCTGGTGGCAATCGCCCGACGGCTCGCGTGTGCTGGCGGCGCGAATCACCCGCTCCTACGCCACATGGGGCGAAGATCTGACACAGCATGTAGAAGCCAGTGCAGAAGGCGCGCCTGATTTTCTGGATGACTACATCCTTTTCTATGGTGTGGGCAACCACGGTGGTGGTCCCACCATCCAGAATATCCGCTCGCTACAGCAGTTAGCGCAGGCTCCCCAAATGCGGGCGGTTCGCCTGAGCACCCTTGGAGCCTTCTTCGAGGCTGCGGAAGCACAGGCGGGGGCAGGTGCGCCCATCCCCGTCGTCGCCGAAGAGCTGCAACACCACGCGCGCGGCTGCTACACCGCCCACTCGGAAGTCAAGCGCCAGAACCGCCGCATCGAGCATCTGCTGATGACCGCCGAGCGTGTGGCGTCGATGGCGTGGGCATTACTGGGACGCGAATACCCGCAACAGGCGCTTACTGAAGCGTGGCAGAGCGTGCTGTTCAACCAGTTCCATGACATTCTGGCGGGAACCAGCCTGCCCGAAGGTTACGAGGACGCCCGCGACCTGTACGGGCACGCCGCCGCGCTGGGCGGTTATGCTCTGCACACCAGCCTACAGGCGTTGGCGCGGCAGATAGACACGCGCGGGGAGGGTGCGCCGCTGTTAGTGTTCAACCCGTTGCCCTGGTGGGTGGTGGCTCCTGTTGAGGTAGAACGCGGTTCGGTGCAGCTGAGTGACGAAGAGGGCAACCCCGTGCCTGCGCAGGAGGTGCAGTCATCCACCGTGACGGGTCAGCAGCGCAGCGTGTTCGTGGTAGAACTGCCCCCGATGGGCTATCGCGTGCTGCGGGCGGATGCGCAGGTTGCCCCGTCTACTCCATCGGGTATGTTGCACGCCGAGGTCAACGACGAGGGCGCCTCACTGGAAAACGACTTCTGGCGGCTGGAGGTCAACACTGCAGGGCATCTTGCCCGCCTATACGACAAGCGCCATCGTGTGGAGGTGCTCTCTGCTCCTGCCAATATGGGCATCGTGCTGGACGACCCCAGCGACACCTGGAGCCACGATGTCGCCTCCTTCCGCAACGAGATAGGGCGTTTCGCAGGGGCGCAGCTGGCGATAGAAGAGCTGGGGAACGTGCGCGCCTGCCTGCGCATCGAGACCCGCTGGGGCAACTCGCGGATGATGCAGAGGCTCTACCTGTACCGTGAGAGTGAGATTATCGAGTGTCGCGCTACAATCAACTGGCAGGAGCGGTACAAGATGCTCAAAATAGCCTTCCCCTTGCGCCTGCAGGAGCCTCGTGTGACCGCCGAATCGCCCTATGGTTTTACCGTACGCGAACCGGACGGTGGAGAGGAACCCTGCCAGCAGTGGGTGGACGTGTCGGGCTGGACGACGGACGACAAGGACGAACGTATCCCCTATGGCTTTGCCCTGCTTAACGATAGCAAGTACGGCTATGACGCGCTGGGTTCCGAATTGCGCTTGAGCATTCTGCGCAGCCCTGCATACGCGCACCATGACCCGAGCAGGCTGGAACCGCAGAAGCGCTACCGGTACATCGATCAGGGAATGCAAACAGTCACCTACCGACTGGTTCCCCATGCAGGTAGTTGGCAGGAGGCGCACATTACGCGGCGCGCGTGGGAGCTGAACGTGCCGCCCGTCACTGTCAAGGAGTATATGCACAGGGGAGCTTTCCCACCAATAGCCTCCCTGCTGTATGTGGAACCGGAGAACGTATTGGTGACCGTCTGCAAAAAGGCAGAAGATGCCGATGCGCTGATTGTGCGAGCATACGAGAGCACCGGTAAGCCCTGCACCGCGCGAATCGAGATGCCTCTGGTCGGTATCCGGTGGGAAGCTCCTATCGGCGCGTGCGAGGTCAAGACATGGCGTATCGTGACGAGTGAACCGCCTGAGATTGTGGAGGTGAACCTCCTCGAAGGGGTGGAGGGTACGTAACGCACGCCCCTCTGGGTGGTGTACCAACTTGGAGGGTGAGGCTCCTGCCGAGCCGTATACATATCATCCTACCACTTTGTCGCCACGAAGAAGGCGCGGTCGGTGGTGGCGTTGGGGGGGCGCAGGGTGTAGGCGTGAAAGGTACGGGCGTAGTCGAACCCTGCGCGAAGTAGCATTTGCTTGATTTCCTCCAGCGGGTACGCTCTCTGGCGGTGCACTTCGGTGAAATGGTGGGTGATTTCTCCTTGCTCGTCGCGCAGCCAGAACTCCATTTCCACCGTGCAGAGTTTGCTCTCCTCATCGTATCGACTCTTCCAACGATAAAGCAATCGCCGGCGCGAGCCGAGGTTGTCCTGGTCAAACAGCCCCTCGCGCAGGGCGTACTCGGTGTTGACGTCAAAAAGGAACGCCCCGCCCGATTGCAGATGGTTATACACCCTCTGGAACGCTTCCTGAAGTTTTTCGGGAGAGAGGATATAGTTCAGGCTGTCAAATAGGCTGAGCACGAGGTCAAACCGCTTCGACAGCTGCAGCTGCGATGCATCCTGCACCTCGTAACGGATGTCTAACCCTGCTTCCTGCGCCTTACGTTGTGCCTCCGCCACCATCGGTGCGGAGATGTCCACACCCCACACCTCGTAGCCCATCCTCGCCAGCCGCATCGCCACGTTGCCCGTGCCGCAGGCAAGGTCGAGGATGCTGCGCACCTTCAGGCGGTAGCGCTCTATCAACTCATGCACATAGCGTACCCAGAAATCATAGGGCACATTGTGCATCAGTTCATCGTAATATGGGGCGATGAGCGTGAATGCAGCGTCGGACATGTCTCGATACAGGTTACTCTGTTACTACACCGCGCGACGCCAACCAACGCCTCAGCGACTTTGTGCTTTCCCCGCTGGGGCGCCCCGCCAGTATCCCTTCGACGCCAATGTGCTCGTCGATGTCCGGCCACTCGATAGCGTACCCCCCACCCAGCAGCTGCCAACGCTGTCGCTCGGCAGGTGTAGCGTACAACAGGCGAGGATACCACGCCAGCGGTACGGCAATCCGCCTGCCATCTAGCAGACGTACAATCAGGTCCTCTTCGGTCACCTCTACGTCTACAGCGAGAGGCTCGGTTTCAAGCGTCAAAGTACTCATGCCACGCCTCCAGAAGTGTCTTTTCGTATTTGATAACAAGGCGGGTGATCTCGTTCAACTCGTGAGAAGCGAAGCCCCGGTTCTTCGCCAGTGTCACGGGCGCAAGCCAAAACTTGGCAATCTGCTTGTCACGCTTCACATGGATGTGTGGTGGCTCTCCCCTGTCGGAGCTAAAGAAGATGAAAGAGTAAGAACCTTCGACAAGTATCGTAGGCATACCTCTGCCCTCTATATGAAAGACATGGATTCGCCACGCCTCATCTCGCCCATAGTGTACACAAAATACCACATTCTGTCCAGATTCCATCGCAACGACGCCCCAGAGGATTTGCCAGAGGGTAGACAGAACCCAACAATATGCAGAACAGAGACGAGGAGGCAGAGTAATGGCACAAGCAGCACAACGCAGGCTCCCCGCGGCGACGCCTCAGAAGCTGCCGCGATGGCGTGGCTTTAACCTGCTCAATAAGTTTCATCGCGACTGGAACAGCCGACCGTTTCACGAACAGGACTTCGCATGGATTGCCGAACTGGGCTTTAACTTCGTGCGCTTGCCGATGGACTACCGGTGCTGGACGGAGCCTTCGGACTGGACGAAACTGCGCGAAGAGGTGCTGAAAGAGATCGACGCGGCAGTGCGGTACGGGCAGAAGCACAGGGTGCATGTATGCATTAACTTCCACCGCGCGCCCGGCTATACGGTCGCCTCGCCGCCGGAGCCGAAATCGCTGTGGACGGATGCCGAGGCATTGAAGGTGTGCTGTATGCACTGGGCACACTTCGCCAAACGTTATAAGGGCATTCCCAACAGCCAGATCAGCTTCAATCTGTTCAACGAACCTGCCGGTGTAGATGCCCCAACACATCGCAGGGTGGTAGAGCGCGTGGTAGAGGCTATTCGCGAGCAGGACCCCGACCGCCTCATCATCTGCGACGGTCTGAATTGGGCACGAGCACCCATTGAGGAACTGGTAGGACTGAAAGTGGCTGGCGCAACGCGCGGTTACGACCCCTTTGTCATCTCCCACTATAAGGCGAGCTGGGTGCAGGGTTCCGACAAATGGCCTGAACCCACCTATCCCTGGCGCGAGGGCAGCACCGTGTGGGACAGGCAGACGATATGGGAGCGCATCTACAAGCCCTGGAAGGAGCTGGAGAAAAAAGGCGTCGGCGTGATGATCGGCGAGTTCGGCGCGCATAATCAAACCCCGCACAGGGTGGTTATCGCCTGGCTGCGCGACCTGCTGAGCCTCTGGAAGGAAGCGGGTTGGGGCTGGGCGATGTGGAACTTCTACGGCTCGTTTGGACCGGTGGACAGCGGACGTGCCGACGTGCGCTATGAGGAATGGCGTGGGCATAAGCTGGACCGCGAGATGCTGGAGCTACTGCAATCGATGTAGCCTTGCGCTGAGATGTTAACGGTTGCTGAGGTTCATCCCTCTGGAGGGCGAGGCTCCTGCCGAGCCGTCGGCACGCGATGTTCGGCTCACAGGAGCCTGTTCTATCTATGCCCAGTGCACGGGGCGTACGCGCGGCGCACGAGCAAGGTATCGCTTCGCCTGTTCTGGTGTCATCTCCGGGTTGCGGAAGGAGATACCGGTCAGCTTTAGCATCCGGTGAAACGCCTCCTTGTGCGGCTGAATGCCTGCAAACATCTCCTTGCCTGCCCCCAGAGCGGTCACCAGTGTCCAGTCGCTCGTGTGCTGGGTGCCAATCCACGCCACACCGTTGTAGTTGGACAGCACCTCGCCCAGAACGCCCACCAGATTCGCATGGGCGCGGTTCAGCGCAGGAGCCGGCTTTCCACTGGCAACACCGGCGATAACATCCGCCTCCTCGCGTGTGATTTCGATGCCCGTTACCTCGCGGACTGCCTCGCGCACCTTGTCGGGCGTGGGCGCGCCCGCCTGCTTCAGCAGCTCCTGAATAGCCACGTACGAACCTTTTGCCTGGGCGATTCGCTCCAAGCACTTTGTGCTGTCGCGGTACTCCTCGCCCATGCCGTTTAAGCCGGGGTTGGAGTTGCCGTGGTCGCTGGTAACCACCAGCAGGGTGTCGGGATGCCTGCGCACGAAGTCTACCGCTACCGCGATGGCGTCATCAAACGCCAGCTGGTCCCACAATACTCCGGCCGCATCGTTGGAATGCGCTGCATGGTCTACGCGCCCGCCCTCAATCTGCAACAGGAAGCCCTTCGGTGAGCGCGACAGGATTTCCAGCGCGACCCGCGCCATCTCCGCCAGCGTGGGTACCTGATCCCAGAGCTGAGGGGTATTCCTGTGGTCGACGGTGTACGGCACATGCCCATTGTAGAACAGCCCAAGCACCTTCTCCGGTCGCTCGCGCCCCTGCACCTGCTCGCGCCTCTCCCAGAATGTATAACCTTTACGCCGGTATTCGGCAATCAGGTCGCGCTTGTCTGAGCGCAGTTGGGGGTCAAAGAACCGCCTGCCACCTCCCATTAACACATCTACCACATCCGCATACTGCTCGGCGATAATGTGCTCGTCGTCTCGGCTACGGTGCGAGGCAGCGAAACCGGCGGGAGTGGCGTGGGTGATGGTGGTCGTGGTCACCAGACCGACCTTCTTGCCCGCCCGGCGCATGACGTGCGCGAGTGGGGTGAGCTTTGTGCCGTCGGGCAGGACGTTCACCGCCCCGTTGAACACGCGCGAGCCGCTGCCCCATGCACTGCTCGCTGCCGAGGAGTCGGTCACCAGCGAATCGAGAGAGCTGGTCTCAAACAACCCGACGACCGCCTCGGGGTCTTGCAGCAATCGGAACCAATGTGTGCCCTTGCCCCGAGCCATCTGCGAAAACGGTTCCGCCATCGACGGCACGCCCATGCTCATGCCGTCAGAGACCATGAAGATGATGCTCTTTGGCGCACGCGACACACGGGAACGTCCCTGCGCCGATGCCTCGCGCAGCAACAGCCCACTGCCGACCAGTGCCGCCGCTCCAGCCTGCAACAGTTCCCGCCGTGAAAGCTCTGAAGGTGTCATGTGCTTCCTCCCCTGTTGTGTGCATATCTTTGTGATTACCCGGTTACCCTCATTATACCTTCACGCGATGTTAAGGTTATGTAAACGCGCTTTGATGGTCATTCACACCGGCAAGACCGTTGCCAATGTGGACGACCCCAAAGCCTGCCGCACCAAACTGGCGGCGAAGACCGACGCCCAGAACATCCTGAACGAATGGGATATGGGCTGGCATCGGGTGACGGTGTACGGCGACTGGCGCAGGCAGGCAATGCAGCTGGCGAGGCTGTACGGCATCACGGTAAACGAGGAGGACAAACCGGGGTAGTTCCCCACAGCCCCCTTCTCCCATCGGGAGAAGGGGGACTTCCTCTCGTGAATGTTCTCACGCATACTCCCACCGCCAGCTCCCGCCGGGGGCAATCGCTGTTCTACCCTCCGGACTCAGCACAGGAACCTCGTTCGTTCCCCTGTTCGTTAACTCCACGCTCCTGCCGTCCACGCGCACCTGCACCGGCTGTCCATGCCACACGACGCGGAACTGCACGCTGCGCCAGTGCGCGGGGATAACGGGTGGTTTGAGGAAGCGGATGCCCTCGGCGGTCAGAGCCAGCTGGCAGAAGCCGTTCACCACCGCCTGCCACGCTCCGCCCAACGATGCCGCGTGGATGCCCAGGTTCCAGTGCGGTCCGTACGAGGCGAGGTCGATATGCGCGGTGTACAGGAAATATTTGTATGCCCAGTCCACCATGCCTGCGTCCGCCGCCACCAGCGAGTACGCCATCGGGCTGAGCGAAGAGTCGTGCGCGGTGCGCGGCTCGTAGTATCGCCAGTTCGCCAGCTTGGTTTCGGTGTCGTAACGGTCGCGCAGCAGGTAGAGCAGTAGCACCACATCCGCCTGCTTGATATTCTGCGTCTGCTGATAGGGTCCCAGCGGGCCGCCCGGGTGCAGGTCGGGATGCGCCAGTCGCTTGCGCGTCTGCTCAACAGGTTCATCGCGCAGGTTGAAGTAGCCGTCGAACTGCGGGATGAGGCGTGTGCGCGGGTCAGGGGCAGGCACATACACCTTCTGCGCGAACTCCTGCCATCGAATAACTTCACCGTCCCTCAGCCCAGTTTTGACCTTGAGCGCGTCGTACGCCTGCGGGTATTTTTCTTGCAACAGGTGGAGCACCTCTATCGCCTTCTCTACGCTGAACTGCGCCAGCGCGTTGGTGTAGGCGTTGTTGTCTACGCGCTCGTGGTATTCGTCGGGACCGAGCACCGAACGGAGCTCGTATCGCCCGCGTTCGGCGTTCCAGCGCGCCCGCGAGACGAAGAAACGTGCCACCTCAACCAGAATCTCCGCGCCACCGTCCAGCCAGAAACGCTCATCGCCCGTCGCCTGCACATATTGCCACGCCGCATACACGATGTCGGCGGAGATGTGTATCTGCTCATCGGCAAAGTAACTGCGTATCGGCTCGCCGGTGAGCGGGTTGGTGAACACATAGAGGTCGCACTGCTCGTCACCGCTCTCCTGGCTTTGCCAGGCGTAGTACGCCCCTTGAAAGCCCAGCCCCTTTGCCTTGCGCTTCGCCCCTTCCAGAGTGTGGTAGCGGTAGCGCAGGATGTTTCGTGCCACCTGCGGCTGAGTGGTGATGAACAGGGGCAGTACGAATATCTCGCAGTCCCAGAAGATGGAGCCATAATAGTCCTGCCCCTGCAGTCCACGCGCCGGGATGCTGATACGGTCATCGTGGTAAGGAGCGGCGGCAAGCAGGTGAAACACCGCGAAACGGATGCCCATCTGCGCCTGCTCATCGCCCTCAATTCGCACCTCCGACGCCTGCCACAGCGCGTCCCAGCGTTGCACGTGCTCCGCTTTCAGCGCATCGTAGCCCAGCGCACACACGCTATCCAGCTCGGCGAGGCACAGCCGGTACAGGTCGCCTTCGCTGAAACGACTATCGTGGAGAACGCACCATTTGGTGAGCGCAAACTCCTGCTCCGGCTGCAGGTCAAAGGTGAAAATGGTCTGTACACAGCGGTCGGTAGGGTCGTCCCGCTCTACGTTCACCTGTGCGGGCGTACGCACCTCATGTCTTGCCATCACGCCGATGTGGTAACCGGGATCGAAGGTCTCCACCTCCAAATAGTCTTCTTCGCCTTCCTGTCGGCGGGTGAACCGTTTGAAGTGATACGCCCAGCGGTTGTTCACCGCCCCATCGATGCTGGAACGCAGTTCGACATGCACCGGCTGTTCGGCAACCAGTCGGTAGCGGATAACGCCCACGTGCCGATGCGCCATGCTGAGCAAACGCTCGCTCTCCATACGCACCACTTTGCCCGAAGGGCTTCGCCAGCGGATGTAGCGGCGCATCACGCCCTCGCGCGTATCCAGCTCCCGCCAGTATTGCAGCAGTTCGCCCATGTTCGCGGGGTCAAAGGGGTTGTGGTCTACCCAGAACTGGATGAACGTCCAGTCAGGCATGTTGGGGAACTCACGTTCGGTCAGCTTACCCCGAGGGGTATCGTAGATGCCGTTAATGTAACATCCCTTAACGCCCGAAATGGTGGGGGGCAGTTCCTCTCCTGCTCCGCGCAGTCCCATGTAGCCGTTCGCCAGCGCGAAAACGGTGGCTTTTGCGCTCTCCTCTTCGGGTTTGTACACCGTCTCGCGGATAATGGTGCCGTCGATAAAGTGGTACTCTTCCATCCTCCTCACAGCTCCTCGAGGTTGACCTCGTCTAGGTTCGTGACCACCCAGTCTGCACCCGCAGCGCGCAACAGGTGGGCGTCGTCCCGTCGTGCCACCCCAATACAGCGCATCCCACCAGCCTTCGCCGCTTGCACCCCTGCCGGGGCGTCCTCGATGACAACGCATCGTTCAGGCGCAAGGTTCAGCAGAGCGACGGCGGTGAGGAATATCTCCGGGTGCGGTTTGCCCTGCGCAAAGTCGCGCCCACAGACGTTGGCATCGAAGAGGTCGCTCAAGCGCGTTTCGGGTGTGACAAAGGGGAGGCGCAGGCGTTGTCTCTCACAGAAGGGTTGCAGGAACACCCGCTCCAGCATCCGATTGGCGTTCTTAGACGACGAAGCAGCGGCGAGCTTTATCCCCTTCGCCTTTAGTGCAAGGATAAAGCGCAAGCCGTCCTCAAAAGCGGTAAACTGCCCGCGCTCTATCAGCTCCACAATCATCTGCTGTTTGAGGTCGCACAGTTCTTGTGTGCGCCTGCCATCGGGGTCGGGTATGCCGAAGTATTCCAGCAACGCCGACGCCCCCTCCCGTCTGGGTTTGCCCGACACAACCTGCTGGTACACCTCGGCGGTGTAACGCTCTGGCGTGTAGTGGGTATGAGAAGCGATATCTGCCCATCGACTGCTCATGAGCCTGTGTAACGTCTCGCCCCAGGCACGTTCGTGCGGCGAGTCCACCAGCACCCCGTCGATGTCGAATATCGCTGCCTGCGTCATCGGTCGCGTACCCCGTACTTCTCAGCAGCATCGAGGTAGACCTTCACGCCATCCGGCGGTAGGTCCCACGTGAGATGGTTGCCCACACAGAAGAAATAGCCGGGCATATCGCGCCCTACCTGCGCCATCTCACGCACCATCGCCTCTATCGCCTCGCGGTCGTTGCTCATGATGACGCGATTATCGCCGCCTCCAAGCAGCACCTTATCGGGGTGTTTGCGGGCGAAGGCTTTCCAGTTGGTATAGGTTTCACAGAAGATGCCGTCCGCCCCACATGCCAGCACGTCGTCTGCCACCAGGTCTACATTGCCGTCGGAAACGAAGAATATCTTCTTGCCCGACGCCTTCAGGTAGCCCCAGAACTCCTCGTAATAGGGGTAGATGTTCTCGCGCAGCCACTTCGGCGAGAAGACCGGTCCCTGCCGGTGGCAGATGTCGTCGTGACTGGAGAAGACCTGCACGTCGGTGCTCGCCCACGCTCGAAACACCTTGCGCGAGATTTCGGCAAAGTCGCGTAATAGGCGTTTTGCCTCCTGCGGATAGCAGGCGGCCACTTCCAGCCACAGCTCCCAGCCAAAGGTGAGCAGAGGCCACATGAACAGCGTGTTGTAGAAATGCCCGATTTCCAGACAGAGGTCACCGTTGGCGGCGCGGTCGCGCTCTACCTGTTGCTGAAACCGCCTAGCCAGCTCCTCTTCCGGCGGTGAGAGGTCTATGCCGATGGGGTCCATCTCGCGGTAGTCCCAGTGCTCCAGCGGCTGATAGCGCAGCACGTCCTCCACCGACCGGAACCGATGTCCCCAGTCCCAGTGCCACGTGTGCCCCCAGCCCCAGCGTACGGTCTTACGCCCCTGCACGTCCTCATACACCACGCCGTCTGGCGGGCGTGGCACAGGAGTATCTTCGAGAGGAAGCGTGTATAGGTCAATGGCGTAGCGTTCTACCAGTGCCTTCTGTGCCAGGCGCGGATGCTGCCAGGGGTCTATGCCGGTAATATACTCGATAGCATCCGGACAGGAGATGATTTCCCAGTGCGGGATGCGGTCGGTCATCTGCCCGTGAAACGCCTTCAGTGCACGTTCGCGATTCATGGTGGTCTTACCCCCTGCGGTTCGCTTCCTTCCAACGATATTGTAACCTGTAGAGGGGCAATTTGCCAGAGGCAGCTACGCAGGCAGGGCTTGGTTTGCGAGGAACCGGCTTTAGCCGTCAGAGAGGGAGGCGGGTAGCTGCGCGTGCAACGGGGGGAAGGATCTCGTTCTATCGCTACACCGAGGTGCTTCGCTAACGCTCAGCATGACAAAATAGATGCACCATACCTTTGATCAGAACATGTTTATCCCAAGGTTGGGGTGTGAGAGAATACTACGCACCTCTCTCGTCCGCCTCCGGGCGCAGGGAGGGGAACAACGCAAGCAACACAATCCACAGGCTTGCCGCCACCGGCATTGCCAGCAACATGCCCCAGATTCCGAACAGCTTCGCCCCCACAATCAGCGCGAAGATGCTGGCTATCGGATGTAAACCCACCGAACCGCCGACAATGCGCGGCACCAGCACCTGGTCGAACAGCGTGTTCACCGCTATCGCCGTGCCCACTACAACCAGCGTGTACTGCCAGGAATGCGCCGACACCGCAAACAACCACAGTGCCTGCCCCTCTCCCCCAAAAAAGGCCACCAGCCCGGAGGTAACCGCTATCAACAGTGCTCCGATGTACGGAACCAGATACAGCAAACCTGCCAGCGTGCCCAGCACGATACTGTATCGCACCCCCAGAAGGGTAAAGACAACAGCCATCGTGATGCCGTACAGGATAGCTACCGTTGCCAGCCCCTTCAGATAACCCGTCCACACCACGCCCAGCGCACGCAGCAGCACCAGAACAGAGGAACGTGAGCCTTCAGGAACCATCTCTATCAGCCGCTGGCGAATACGTGGCAGGTCCACCATCGCGAAGAAGGCGATAATCGGGATGAGCACCAGCCACAGCAGTTTGCCCACCAGCGAGCTGACATAGCCCAGCAGGTTGCTCATCCAGGCGGTTACCTGCTTGTTAATCTCCTCCGAATAGCGATCCAACAGCTGCTGTGGATCTTCAGGCAAGTTCAGGCGTTGTAATGTGTCATGGTGGCGTTTGAGAAAAGGTTGTAGTTCCTGCTGGAACCAGTCATTGGCACCGCGGATATAGCCCGGCAGGTCTTTGATAAGTCCTTGTAGCTGCGCGACTATCAACGGCACCACATACAGTAGCAGCGCCACTACCAGAAGCACGAAGGCGATAAACACCAGCACCGTCGCCATGCGACGTGAATAGCCGCGTCGCTCCAGAGCGCACAGCTGACCGTCCAGCAACCCGGCGATGGCAAAGGCAATCACGAAGGGCACCAGCACATCCGCCACGTAGTACAGAGCTGCCCCCACCACCAGCAGCACCACAACCCCCGCCCACGGGCGGATACGCAGTGGTAAGAGAGAGGGTAAATCTGCCTGTGCTTCGGTGAACAGAGCAGTGACATCGCCCGCCCGAGCACCGGGCGGGCGATGGGCTTCCACTGGCTCGCTACGCTTGCGATTGCTCTGGGGCATGTTCTCCAGCCTCAGCTGCCTCCTCACCAGCAGCCTTCTGGCGGATGGTCGATGCTACCGTCTCCAGAGCCGGCTTGACACGGTGCGAGAGCTCGGAAACGCTCTCTTTCAGCTTCTCAATCGCCTTCGCCAGATCCTCACGGGTCTCCCGGCCCGATTTGGGCGCCAGCAACAGCGCCACCACCGCTCCCACAATCGCGCCGATGCCAATCCCAGCCAGCACGCTCAACAAGACGCTGCGTTCCTCATTGTCCGACATGGCTTTCTCCTCCTCTCTGTTCTTCTGATGTTTCCCCAGCAGGGGGTTCCTCCGAGTCTTTTGACCCCTCCGGTGGCGGTGGCGTTTCGGTCGGTCGCTCGCCTTTCAGAACCGCGTATCCCTTCCTCAGCGCCTCCATCCACACGCGCGGGCGCGATATGGGCGAAGCAGCTACCGATTTCACCGCCTGCGCCACCTTTTGGGGGTGGGTAACCGCGTCTACGACAGACAAAACGCGCTCGATACGTTCGATTTTCTCTACGAGGCTCTGCGCTACCTTCAGCAGATGTCGGATAGTCACCAGCGCCTCGCGAGCCGATGGTATCACCTCGTCGCTCAGCGTTGCTCCTGCATCCTTCACCGCAGGCATCAGTGCAGTGCGCGTTTCGTTCAGGATGGTATCCGTCGTTTCCAGAACACGCTGAAGCTGGTTAATAGCCGGGGGCAACCCCTGAAGCGCGGGCAGCGCTTGCCCGCGCAGTTCCACAACGGTACGCTCCGCTTCGGCAACCGTGCGCCGCAAGCGTATTACCACGGGTATCAACAGCGCCAGCACGACAATCGCCAGCACAATCAATATCGCCACACCGAATTGAATCAACCCTTCCATCCTCTTTTACTCCAATCGCCTCGAAATCGTGCCTCCACCGACTACTACATCGCTGCAGTAAAACACCGCTGCCTGCCCCGGCGTAACCGCCCGCTGGGGTGAATCAAACTCCACCTCCACGCACGTAGGTACTGCCGTCGGGAAGATGGTCGCAGGCGCCTCAGGCATATTGTAGCGAATCCGCGCCTGTACTGCAAGAGGCTTCGTTAATCTGTCAACCGCAATCCAGTTGACAGATTCCACCAGAAACCGTCGGCAGTAGAGATACTGCTCCGGTCCGATCACCACCACGTTGTTCTGGGGATCAATATCCACCACATACAGCGGTTGCTGATGCCCGGAGAGCCCCAGCCCGCGTCGCTGTCCGATGGTGAAAAAGGCGATGCCCGGATGCCTGCCCAGCACGTTGCCATGCACATCGCGTATCTCGCCCGGGCGCACGGTGTCGGGCACGCGGCTCTGCAGGAAGGCACGGTAACCTCCCGCCTCAGCGACGAAGCAAATCTCCTGGCTGTCGGGTTTGTCGGCAACGGGCAAGCCCAGCTCCCTCGCCAGCGCGCGCGTTTCGGTCTTGCTGGGCAGTTCGCCTAGAGGAAACAGCGTGCGCGCCAGCTGCGCTTGCGTCATCGGGAAAAGCACGTAGGACTGGTCCTTCTCGCGGTTGACCGCCTTCAGCAGGAGCCATCGCCCGGTATCCTCGTCGCGGCGAATACGCGCGTAGTGCCCGGTAGCGATGAACTGTGCGCCCAGCTCGTCCGCCTTTTGCAGGAAGGCGTCGAACTTCACATACCGGTTGCACTGCACGCAGGGGTTGGGTGTGCGCCCGCGCCGGTACTCCTCGATGAAGTCGGCAATGACCGTCTGCGCGAACTGCTTGCGGAAGTTGAGCACATAGTGTGGTATTCCCAGCATCTTCGCCACGCGGCGGGCATCCACCACCGCCCCCAGCGAGCAGCAACCGCTGTGGCGCGGGTCGGTCTGGCTCTCCTGCCAGATTTGCAGGGTGATTCCTACCACCTCGTAGCCCTGTCGAACCAGCAGAGCCGCCGCCACCGAACTGTCCACGCCGCCGCTCATCGCCACGGCGACCAGGGGCTTTTTTGCCATTGCTCATCCCTCCACGCCGATTATACCCGTTTTCAGAGGGCGAGCAAGCGCATCATGAGCACCTCAGTTGCCAGCTGCACGTTCGCGTTGCCTTCCACCGCCCGGCGCACGTCCAGCACCGTGTCCAGCGCGTGCATCAACCTCTCCACGCCCATATTCTCTGCGGCACGACTCAGCCGCTGTTCGTCGCCCTGATAGACGATACCGCCGAGGTCACCTCCGCACGCTACCCACAGCGCATCGCGGAACCAAGCGCATAGAGCATCCATTGCCAGCAACAGCGCGCCGCGCGTGGGGTTCTTACTCTTTGCTGGGGCTTCTACAGAGGGTTCGCCTTCCTCCGAAATGTCCACCGTCGCCAGCGAGCGCAACCTTTCCGCAAGAAGCAGGGCAGGAGCGGGTGTCTGCGCCCCCGACACGGTGTATGCGAGGTCCGCCAGCGCGTCCCACACCCTTAACGCCTGGGGCTGGGTTGCCAGCGACCATGCCCTGCCAGGGCACCCCTGCGACAGGAGCGCGCACCGATGAGCCACCTCAGGCTCCACTCCATGCTGTGCCGTCAGCCACTGGCGGATGGTGTCCGCGTCCACAGGATACAAAGGAACCCACTGACAGCGCGAGCGAATGGTCTCTATCACATCCTCCGGCATCGGTGCAAGCAGTAGGAAGACCGCATACGGCGGCGGCTCCTCTACCGTCTTGAGCAGGCTGTTGGCAGCGGCTTCGGTCAGCGTATCCGCGCGTGTGAGGATGTATACGGTTCGCCTGCCGAAGCTGGGGGCGAAGTTTATCGTGCGCCCGATGACACCCACCTGATGCGCCTTCGCCTCGCGGGGCACGTTGTGCCCATCCCAGAGCTGCCAGATAAGCGTTTGCTCCGAATAGGGGACAATCGTGTGGATTTCAGGGTGCGCGTCATGTATCAGACGACGACAGCTCTCACACTCCCCACAGGCTTCCCCCTCCGGCGTGGGGGTCAGGCAGGCGAGCGCGGCCGCGAAGGCATGTGCTACACTATGCTTTCCCACACCTGCCATGCCGGTGAACAGGTAAGCGTGCGCCACGTCGCCTGTAGCCACCGCGCGACGCAACAGACGCAGCGCGGTCTGATGTCCCACAATTTGCGAAAAAAATATCGGTAAAACCATTGTATTACACTCTGTAGCCGCAGGCTTCAGCCTGCGCAAAGAACTTTGAACCTCTCCCCCCGCCCCTCTCCTACAAGCAGAGGGGAGCCGATTCCCCCTTTCCTTCGGACGGAAGGGGGTTAGGTTCAACTCCCCTCTCCGACAAAGAGAGGGGAGCCGGTTTCCCCTTTTTCAAAGTTCATCAGGTTACAGCTACACCAGCGGCGTCTTGCCCGGTATTGCCACCGGGTCCACCGGCATCTCGCCGAACTCCTTGATGTCCTTCACCAGATTCAGTTTGGACTCCTTCAGCGCGAAGTCCCACGTGACCTCCTGACCGGTATATGCCGCCATGCGCCCCATGATGGCGGTGAGGGTGCTCAGTGCGACCTGCTCGCCTTCGTTCAACGGTTTGCCCTCGCGGATGCTGTGAATGAGGTCGGCGTGCTCCTGCACATACGGATTGTTACCGCCCTCATTGCGCCACTGAACCTTGCCTCGTATCCAGCCCGCGGGGTCGGCGACTCCCTCCGTACCGATCACATATTCGCTCACTCGGTTGGCGCATCCGTCGATCTGACGGCACATGCTCAGCACGCGCACGCCGCCCGGATACTCATATTCGATGGCGAAGTGGTCGTAGATGTGACCGTACGCCGGGTCGGTGCGCACCTGCCGCCCACCCATGCCCACACACTTCACCGGATACGCCTGCATGACCCAGTTGATGACGTCTAGGTTGTGGATGTGCTGCTCCACAATGTGGTCACCGGAGAGCCAGGTGAAGTACAGCCAGTTGCGAATCTGCCATTCGATATCGCTCATGCCCGGCTGACGGTCCCATTTCCACAGACCGCCCTGGTTCCAGTAGCACTGCGCCGCCACGATTTTGCCGATTGCCCCGTCGTGGATACGCTTGATGGTCTCGATGTAGCCCTTCTGGTGTCTGCGCTGGGTACCGGCAACCACACCCAGTCCCTTTTGCTTTGCCAGGTTTGCCGCCTCTAGCACCATACGCACGCCAGCGGGACACACCGCGACGGGTTTCTCCATGAACACATGCTTGCCCGCCTCTACTGCTGCTCTAAAGTGAATGGGGCGGAAGCCGGGTGGTGTGGCAAGAATCACCATGTCCACACCGCTCTGCATCACCTTCAGGTAGTTGTCAAACCCCCAGAAGACGCGCTCTCTGGTCACCTTGAATCGGTCGCCAAGGTTCTGCAGGTTATTAAACGCGCCCTCCGCGCGGTCCTGGAACAGGTCGCCCAGCGCCCAGATTTCCACGTTCGGCGCGGCGTTTACCGCATCACGAGCGGCTCCTGTGCCACGCCCGCCACAGCCGACCACGCCCACGCGAATACGGTCGCTGCCCTGTGCCCAGGCGTAGTTCCAGCCCAGCACACCCGATGCCAGCGCTACGGTGCTTGCACCCAGCGATGTTTTCAGAAAGTCTCTCCGCGTGAGATTCTTCTCCGAACGACGATGTTCAGCCATTGGTGATACCTCCCTGTATATCTGCACTCTGTAGCCGCAGGCTTTAGCCTGCGCAAAGGACGACGCAACCTGAAGGTTGCGGCTACGGCTCGTTAGGAGCCTCGCCATCCACGTAAGAGCACTGGAGGGTCGCGCTCCGTCGCGACCAGAGACCGCTACACCAGCGGCGTCCTGCCCGGCATGGCTACCTCATCCACCGGCATCTCGCCGAAGGCGGTCACGTTGCGCACGAGATTCAGCTTCGACTCCTTCAGCGCGAAATCCCACGTGACCTCCTGACCGGTGTATGCCGCCATGCGTCCCATAATCGCGGTGAGGGTGCTCTCCGCCACCTGTACGCCCTCGTTAATCGGCTTGCCTGCGCGCACGCTGGCAATCAGGTCGGCGTGTTCCTGCACATAGGGGTTCACGCGCCCTTCCCATCGCCAGTTCTCCTTGCCGCGCACCCAGAAGGTGTCGAAGCCTTCCAGCTTTGCCTGCCCTTCCGTGCCGATGACCTGATTGGTCACGCGCCCCAAACAGCCGTCCATCTGACGGCACATCGCGGTTACCCGTGCACCGTTGGGGTAGACGTACTCGATGGCAAAATGGTCGTAAATATGACCGTATGCCGGGTCCGTACGCACCTGTCGCCCGCCCATGCCGATACACCGCTCCGGCGGCGAACCCATCACCCAGTTCATCACATCGATGTTGTGCACGAACTGCTCCACGATGTGGTCGCCAGAGAGCCACGTGAAGTACAGCCAGTTGCGAATCTGCCATTCGATATCGCTCATGCCCGGCTGGCGATCCCACTTCCACAGCGCGCCGGTGAGGTAGTAGGCGTACGCCGCCACCACCTTGCCGATGGAGCCTCCGTGGATGCGTTTGATGGTCTCCAGATAGCCCTGGTGATGACGATACTGCGTGCCCGCCACCACCCCCAGCCTGTTCTGCTCTGCCAGTCTGGCGGTTTCGATAACCATGCGCACCCCTTCGGGGCAAACCGCAACCGGCTTCTCCATAAAGACGTGCTTGCCTGCCTCCACCGCCGCGCGGAAGTGAATGGGGCGGAAACCGGGCGGCGTAGCGAGCAGCACATAGTCCACACCGCTGTCTATTACCCGCTTGTAGGCGTCGAACCCCACAAAGCAACGGGCATCGGTCACTTTCATCCTGTCGCCCAAATTCGCCAGCGACTTTCGACAGTTGTCCAGCCTGTCCTGAAAGAGGTCGCCCAGCGCCCAGATTTCCACGCCTTCCGCCGCGCTTGCTGCGTCGCGCGCCGCGCCGGTACCGCGTCCGCCACAGCCAACAAGCCCCACGCGGATACGGTCACTGCCCTGCGCCCAAGCGTAATTCCAGCCCAGCGCGCTGGCAGTGATCACGGCGGCGCCGGTGCTCTTCAGAAACTGTCGTCGGGACAGGTTTCGCCTCTGCTGCATCTTCACCCACCTCCTTTTTCCTGTTTCCCGCACAGACAACGGTTTTCCTTTGCAGGGTTCGCAAAACCGATGGCGAAAACGAAAGCGGAGGTGAAAGAGATGGTGCCAAGCATTTCATGGACAGCTTTCTTTGCGCTAGTGATGCTTGCGGGATGCTTCGCCCAACAGAAACTGATTTCGCAGGTGCACCTGTCGTGGAGCGAGGACCCGCAGACCACGATGAGCATCACTTGGCAGAGCGGTGAGCCACTGTCGCGTCCGGTGGTGCAATACGGTGAGGGAAACAACCTGTCGCAAACGGCGATAGCCAAACGCATCCGCTACGAGCAGGAGACCGGACCGCTTTATCAGGTTACCCTGCGGAACCTCAAGCCGGGCACAACCTACTCCTATCGCGTAGGAGACGCTGGCAAGGGCTGGAGCGAGGTGCGCACGTTCCATACCGCTCCCGCCGTTCCGCCCGCTCGTTTTGTGTTCACCGCGTTTGCCGACCACGGAGTGACCCCTGCTGCCGAGCAGAACGTGCGTCGCGTGCTTTCGGGCGAGAAACCGGCGTTCCATCTCATCATGGGCGACCTCTCCTACGCCAACGGCAACCAGCCGGTATGGGACAGCTGGTTCGAGGAGATAGAACCGCTGGCGTCGCAAGTGCCGCTGATGGTCTGCCCAGGCAACCACGAGGACGAGCGTGGCATCCGCTTCGCCACCTATCTCGCCCGCTTCGCCCTGCCGGGCAAAGAGCTATACTACCGTTTCGACTACGGCGGGGTGCGCTTTATCCTGTTCAACTCGCAAGACTTTCGGGACGCCGAGCAACTGCGCTGGTTTGAACAGGAGCTTCGTGAAGCGCGGCGCGACCCTAAAGTGCGCTGGGTCATCGTCTCCATGCATCATCCACTGTACAGCTCCACCGTCCGCCGTCTCAACGATACCGCGCGCATTGAGGTGCTTCAGCCGCTGTTCGACAAATACCGCCCGGACCTGGTGCTGCTGGGGCACCATCACAATTACGAGCGCACTTACCCCTTGCTGAGCATGAAGCTACGCAGTCAACACCCGAACCGTTACTCGCGGGGGCAGGGCGTCATCTACGTCACCAGCGGAGGCGGCGGCAAGTCGCTCTATGACCAGACACCGGAACAACCCGTCTTCACGGCAAAGCGGGAGAGGTGTTACCAGTACCTGCGCATCACAGTCTCCGACAGGTCGCTGCTAGTGGAATGCTACCGTACCGAAGACAACAGCCTGCTGGACCGTTTCGAAATCGTGCGGTGACGCCGGTGACCTTCCCTCTCATTTCCGTTCCTCCTCCAGCACCAGCAGCCATCCCTTGCCCACAGGTACGGGTATCGGCTGCTCGGGGGAGAAACGGGCGGGAGGCTGCACGTGTAACACCGCCGGCGCGGTCACCCGACAGCGGTCCGGACGGATTCCCAGCGCCTGCCAGTCTATCTGCAGACGCACCTGCACCTCTTCCTTCGCCCAGCTTGCCAGCGCGATAAGCGACCTGCCCTTTTTGCGATAGACGGTAGCCAGCACATCGGGATGGTCGGTGCGTACAGGACACCCCTTGTGCCAGTAGCCGAGCATCTCCGCATCCCCAATGCCGAAATCATCCCACAGCTGCCAGATGTGCGCTGTAGAGGGGTGGCGTTCGCGCCCGGTCATGCCGTAAATCATGCCGCGATAGGGGTTACCGCCATCCTGTAACATATCGCCCATCAGCCCAAACGGAATGCCCGAAATCTCCACCAGCCAGTAGTCTGGGGGCAGGTTGTAGTCGTATAGCTCCCCGAACCACAGCGTGTCCAGATAGGGGAAGTGCTCCATGTATTCGTTAGCCGGACTGCTGAGCGGCGGCTCGGAAAGCCACGGTGGAGACCAGTTGTCACCCGAATGGAAGTCGATTCGGCTGTTGGGGTTTGCACGCTTCATCACGCGCCGTACGCGCTTCATAATCTCGCGGTCATAGCCGATGCCGTCCAGATACAGTCCGTCGATGCCGGTGTGCTCTATCAGGAATCGCAGCCCTTCCAGATAGAAGTTATGCCAGCGCGATAGCCCCTGTGTGGCGACTGCCGCATCGATCTCCCCACTGCCGAGGTACTGTAGCCACGCGGGTAAGTAGCCACTCACCAGGTGCTCCTTCAGCCACGGATGCCCTCCGGGCAGCTCTTTCTCCTGCTGGGCACGCAGGCTCTGTTCGGGGGCGTTGTAGACGTCCATATCGGCAACCAGCACTTCGTCGCCCAGACTACGCAATGCCCACAGCTCGGGCGCGTGGTTACTCAGCTCGCGGACGGTGTAGTAGATGTTCACGCCGACGGGCATCGGCTCGCCGCTGAAGACCAGCTCGACGGTGTCTCCGGTTCTTTGCAAGCGGTATTTGCCGTTCACGAAGCCGCCATCGCCTCGTGCCATGCGTTGTGGGCGAGTATACCCGTCGCGGACATCCGTGAAGGTATCCAGCAACAGGGTGTCGTCATCGGGGGTGAACTGCACGGGCGCGTTTTCGGAGAACTCGCGGCGGCTGACCTTGATGGCTTGGATGGAGAATCCCTGCCCTTCCAACCGTATCAGCGCGCCTTGCAAGGGGGCTTGTAGTGTGCCCTGATGTGGTGACTCTGCAGCAAGCTTGCCATCCACATAGATAGCAAACCGCTTGCCCCACGAAAGCGTTACCGTGTGCACCTCGCCCTGTTGCCACTCCGGCTGGTGGCTGCCGATGAGCACAGGGTAGGGGTTGTCGGCACGAGATGGCTGATGCAGGTATGCCCTCATGCCCCTGTCGTCGATGTTCCAGTAGAAGCCAATGCTCTCGCCGTTAGATAACAGCAGGCTGAAAAGGCTCTGGTTGAAGTGTGGGTCTCCTGCCTTGCCCGCTTTGGGGTCAAAGTTCACGCGCACACGCAGGTGCACTGCACCTTGCGACAGGTCGATATTGCCCTCAGCGGGATACTGCAGGCTCCCCTTGTGACGCAGGGGTGGATCCGCGCGCAGGGAGCGCACGCCTTCTGCCAGTTCCCGCCAGTGCAGCATCGGGTAGTTGATGAAGGGGTTGTACGGTTCGTGTGCGTGGTGGATATGCACGATGTTACCGCCAACCCACAAGGGGATACGCATGTCCCAGCGGTTGCGATCTAACGGCTTGAAGGGGGTAATGAGCAGGCGGAAGAGGAACTGTAGCTCTTCACCTGCCCTCATCTGCCGTTGCCCTGAATATGCCCGTAGCAGGAAGGCGTTTTCTGTTTCCGTCAACAGGCATCCGCCCTTGCCCTCGTTGTACCACGAAGCGGGCAGATAGTTGGCAATCAGCCACTGCTCCTGCACCTGCGCAGACGCGCCCTCCGCCGGAATGGGCGGTATAGGAACACCCCACACCTCGCGGTTCGCTTCTAGCTTCACCTGCATTCCTGCATCCACGTCGCCTATCCACACCAGATTGTTGTTGCGTCGGGGATGCCACTGCCATTCCCACCGCGCGGGGCGCACGCCACCACGCTTGCCCATGCCCATCATGTAGGTCGCCACCTCGCGGCGGAAGGGCACTTCCAGCCGAATATCGCGCAGGTTCACCTCGCGTTTCGCCCGAATGGTCACGGTAAACAACACGCACCCATCGAACTCCAGGCGCGTTTGCACACGCTGGCTCAGGCTGTCGCTTTCGGCAACAGACAGCCACTCGACCTCTGCTTCGTTGTGCTTCATGCGCCGTTGACGCACCTCCGACCAGCGCACCTCGCCGTGCGCGGTCTCCACGACGAATCGCAGGGGAGACGCCAGAATCTGCTGCCCGTTGCTGGTGATGCTTTCAGGGAAGCCCAGCCGTCCCAGCCGAACGGTACGCCCTAAAATCTCTGCACGGCTGCCCGACACTTTCACCGGCGTGTAGGGCGGCACTACCGTCTGCTCCAGTCCGATAGTGGAGTCGAGCCAGCGCAGACGGGAAAGCCGCCAGTTGTCGCTATCGCCTGCATCCTCCAGCACGTCGCCTGAGACCCTGAGGCGCACGGTGATAGCGGTCTCTTCCAAGCCCTGCGGTTTCAGGCGGAGCGTGCCCGTATACGTGCCGGAAGCATCTCGGGGAACCTGCACGCCCACCCAGAGGGTGCGTACCCTGCCAGTGGTCACACTGAACTCCTTGCGCAAGGGACGCCCCAGCCAGTCGGTTCCCTGCAGGTTGAACACGCGAACGGCGGAAGCGGGGATGCGCCTGTCCCCTTCACCGCGCAGGTCGCTGACGGTGACCCTCAGCTGCCGTATGGGCTGGCGGGCGGCGTAGATGCCAATCTGAAACGGATAGAACTCACCCGGCTGCGCTTGCCCAACGAACTCCTGCGAGGCGCCACGCTCTGCCCAGCGGTAGGGCAGGTGGTCAAACATGCGGACGGGATAGCGGCGGTCTTCGGGAAAGGTGAGGTAGCTGTGTGCAGGGTACTTCGCCAGCAGGTTTTGCACCTCCTCCCGCGTGGCGATAATCTCCATGGGGTCGAAGCGGTCCCACTCGCTACGTGCCTGTATCGCCAGCACTTTCGCCTCAGGCAGCAAACGCCACGCGCCATCGGACAGCTCCTCCGCGCCGAGGTGGTGTTTACGCACCCACTCGGGGTCGGCAGTTGCCTGAGGCGAGAAGTATTTGCCTTTGGTGGATTCGCCCCACATGTCCCACACCCAGTGCGGTGGGTCATAGGGCAGGTAGTACACCTCATACCTGCCCGGCACAGTGACCGGCTGGAAAACGATGTCGCCATGCTCCTGCCCTATTGCGATGGCGAGTACGTTGGCTACCTGTTTGCCCGTTGCTGAATCGAAGACCAGCACCGCCTTGCGTTCGGGGAAGGGGTCACGCCGGCGCCACGGGATGCGCACGCGTACCGCGTCCGCAGGTTCAGATACCTCCACAATAGCGCGGTGGTTGCCTCGCCCCTCTTCTTGCCATGATGCCACTTCGTAGCGCACTTCCTGCAGTGCGGATGCAGGTGTCAACAAACACATCACCCCCAACATGAGGATTATTCGATGGATAGGGTTCATGCCTTCCTTACCCCCTCACACAAATTAGCGGATGTCTCGCCTCCTGCGTCGTTAGCCTCAGTACCACTCCACGCGCAGACCGCTCAGCAGGTGTTCGCCTTCGAGCGTGCCCACGATGCCGGCGTCTGTCAGGTTGTACACTGCGTGCGGCACCTCGCCCTTCTCCCAATCGGCAAAGGGTAGCAACGGCACTCGACAAGGGTAAGGGGCGTTGCGACGCAGGCGCACCACACCTTGCACGCGGTCTATCTGTAACCCGCATAGCGCGAACAGGTAGCCGATGGAGGTAATCCCGCGCGGGTAGAAGCACAGGTTGTTGGTGAAGTAGGTGTCGATGAACCCCTTGTTCAGCCCGGCGGTATTCATCAGCTGCTCCATCGCCATATAGCGCGACGAGTTATCGGGCAGCCCGACGTCCAGATAGGCGGCGATGTAGTCGCGCCACAAGTTCTGCGACAGCCACACGTTGCTCCTATCCGCGCTGGTGTGCGTGCAGCCGTATTCGGTCAATGCATGACGGTAAGCGCTGGCGATGTCTTGCCTGATGCGGGAGAGGTCTACAGGCGGTGTGTGTCCGCTCATCAGCAGGTACAGCAAACCGTTGGCGGTGTAGAGAGAGTAGGCGTCCCACCCGCTCAGCTCGCCGTGCAACGGTTCGCCGGTCCATGGGTCATTCAATCCTTCGGCGGTGCGCTCTAGGCAGACGGCGTAGTGGTCACCCAGCCATGCCTGCGCGTCAAGCGTTTCCCGAATGCGCCTGACAAGACGTTCACATTGCGACTGCCACTCGCTATCTCCCAGAGCCTGCGCGATTTGCGCCGCGGCGTGGCAGGCGCAGAGCGTTTTCACCGCCAGGTATACCTGCTCGCGGGCGTACTGCACGGCGGCGGAGGCGTCATCAATGGTGTTCGCCACGCCCTCGTTGGGGAAGCCGTTGCCAGTGGTGTCGCTGCGCTCGAAGTAGTCCACCAAACGTCTGCACAGGGCGTGATGCCGCTGCGCAGGGGCGAGGTCACCCGCCCAGCGCCAGTAGGCGTGGAGCATCAGCAGGTAGTTCGCGTTCTCTTCCACCTGCATCGGGTGGGGATACGCCTGCGAGCCTACCCTCGCGTGGGTGCCCATATCGTGCGCGAGATAACTACCCACCTCATCCTGCATCTCGAACCGCGCCCACTCGTCCAGCAGCTTCCCCAGCAGGGGCAACCAGAAGGCGAAGTACACCAGCCCGTTGTTGTACTCCACGTCCACCGTGCTGTGGAAGTAGCAGGAACCTTCCCAGACGCTGAACCACTCCTCGCCCTGCTCATCCACCACCCACCAGCTATTGAGCAGGAAGTTCTGGAACGAGAAGCGGATGAGGTCTAACTGCGACTTGCTGAGGCTTGCCCCGTCCAGTAAGCTTTCCACAAACGCTGTCTTGCGCAGGAGGGTATCCGCTTCCTCGCGCGCGAAGCGAGCCACCGCTTCCGCGTTTGCGAAGTGGCGCGTGTACAGGAAGCGCATCGGCTTGCCAAAGACCTCCAGCACAGGCTGGTCTACGTAAGCGCACCATGCGAAGCGCAAAGTGGTCTCCGTGCTCCGGTCAAAGTCAAACGGCAGTGTCAGTCCGTTGTTCTCTATCAGGACGCCTTCGGTAAGCGGTACCATACGCTCCTGCGCGACCGGCGGAGTATCGCCGACAATGAAGTCGGTGATGGAGAACCGCTCATCAGCCACATGGGATATGGGGTATTCTATCGCCAGTGCATCTGCTGAAGGGGCAGTCTTTGTGCCCTCACGCTGCAGGCGTACCACCAACTTGCCTCGATGCACAGGGTTCTGGCAGACTGTCCAGAACAAGCGGGGTTGAGGTTGTACTTTCAGCGTAAAGTAGAGCAGGGGAGCGGTAGAGACCTTTGCATCGTGCGGGTAGAACGGTGCGGTAATCTCTACCTCTAACCGCAGTCCATGCTTCACCGAATGGGCAGTGTAGCGCACTCCGCACAGACGCAACTCTTGTTCCACGGCGTCAAATGTGCCCGCCTGTTTGGTGAAGGGCAGGGCAACAACCTCGCCGCCTTCGGTTTCCACACCGATGGTGAGGTGCATCGGCAGGTCTATCCACCGCCCAAGGGCGGAGTGCAGCACATGCTTGGCATAGGGGTCCAGCACCAGCGTGAACCGCGACCCCAATCGGCTGATGGGTGTTGCATGGAGATTCATACGCTCTCACCTCAAGACCTATATCTGTAATAACTGACGAACTACTTCGTTCCACAACATTTTTACGGTAGCAGGAGCCTCTTCCAGCAACTTGACAGCCTCCTCTAGAAAGGCTTCTCTTCCTTTTGCACCAGCTGTTGCCAAGTTATAGTAGATCCAATCGCTTACGCGAACGAATCCCACCTCGTGTCCTTGTGCGAAGAGTACATATGCCGTTCGATAGGCTTCTTCCGCAGGACGAGGCCCGGTGAAGGCAAAAAGGTACTCATGGATACTGAGTGGAGAGAGTTTGCTCTGGAAGGTCGCTTCTACTCTTGTTTGGTCTATCGTTCTTTCTGTCACTTCTATAGCCATTCGTATTCGGTCGCCTTCCCACACCGTGATGTCTCCTCCCGCCCCGCTTGCACGGTCAGCGACATTAATGTCTTGCCACTCTACTTTCCAACTCAGTTGGTACACGTTAGAGACAGCTTTGAGCATCGCAATGCTGAGTAGTAGAGGCATTAACCCACCGCTCTTTCGGGACAGCAGTGCCTCGGTCAACTGCCGAACTTGCTCTAAACTGATGCGAGACAGGCGAACCAGCTGTATTGCAGACCTCTCACGCAACTCTACAAAGCGATACAGAAGATAGCTCAACAGATTTAGCGCATATTGATCATCTGCTCGCCTCAGTTCCTCAAGATATGCCAAAAAAGCCTGATAGCCCTTCTTGTCCTTTAGCCCCACTGCTATCTCAGGGACGAAGCGAACATTTCGGCGAAATACAGCCAAGTATGGACCTCTGGAACAGGGTATCCCCTTCAACACCAGGAATGGATTAACCACTTGCTCGTCCAGAGTGCGCCCGGAGAAAGCGTTATCACCCTGTTCAGCATAAGGCAGGCTAAGGTCAATCTGGGGATCTACTATTCGTGCAATGGCGCACCCGAGCAAGGCTTCGCGATACGATTGAACTTTGGTTTCAAACAAGACATCTGCTGACCTCTGAGCTCTTTCGGAAACCGCAGGTGGGGCTGCGTTGAGATAATCTTGCTCTGCTTGTTCAAAATGGTCACGCAGCACCTGTTCAGCCCTCTTGATGTCTACCTGCCGCCCCATGCTATCTCATAGCCTCTGCTCAGGGATGCTATAGTTCACCCAGAGTGCCTCTTGTCGTGGTTGTTTTACAGAATGGCACGTCTTTACAGGAGCGAGAACGCATGTCCAGTCGCCATACAATTCATCCATGAGCCCGCAACGGTACCCAGAGATCGCTACCTTGCCTTGGCATTCGTGCAGTACTTTTGCAAGTTCACGGTGTGCTGCTTCGTCCATCTCGAACCCGTACGCACGTCTATCCCCCCTTGCTTCAGGGGCATACGGAGGGTCGCAGTAAAAGAGGGTATTGGGTGAGTCGTACAGTTTAATAACCTCGATAGCTGGGCGATTTTCTATCTGCACTCGCAACAAGCGCTCTGCGATCTCAGGGAGCATATCGATACCTCCGAGCCAGCGTGACACGGCACCGGACATCCCTCTTCGCGAGGTGTTGATACAATTAGCCCATCTGCCCAACGTGGCTGTCTGTGCGAGCCCAGTGCGTGCTTGCCTTGCTCGCACATAGAAACGGCGAGCCCGTTCCAGGTCGGAAATGTTTTCATCGGGAGGAGAGACGGCTAGTTCAAACTCCTCACGCGAGAACGGGGTCAGGGCAATAGCTTTAACCAGCTCCTCTGTTTGCTCCCTCAGAACTCGAAAGAAGTTGACCACCTCTCCATCCAGGTCGTTGTAGGTCTCTACAGGTGAAGGCTCACGATTTAGCAGCACAGCTGCCGAGCCGCCGAACGGCTCGCAATAATGGTGTGTTCGAGGCAGTAGCGGCAGTAACCAATCCAGATGTGAGTACTTCCCCCCGTACCACCCAAAGGCGATAAGCCTGCGCGTGTGAGAACGCCCGTTGCGCGTTACCAAAGGAGCAGGTCTTCGCCCGCTCTGCAAGGGCGCTGTCAGGAAGTACTCCGGCTCTTCAGAGATGTCGAATAGGTCCATTTACTCTACCCCCTCATGTTCGTATCTATTTTGCTACTCAGCCCCCTCTTTGTGAACTTCTACAGGGGTTCACACCCTCCTACACAGCCTCACCTGAGTCGGATCACCGCCGACCTCTTCGAAAAGCACCAGCACGTTCTGCTCGCGCAGCCAGTCGGTGGGCAAGTGATAATATCGCTGGGTGGGCAAGCCTTTGCCCTCCTGGTATACCGCTGGGGATAGCCACTCCTCGGGCTTGCCAGTGCCCGGAGCCAGCCAGTACCGCCCGATACACCGTCCGTTCAACCACGCTATGCCCTTGGTCATGCCGGTCAGGTCTAAGGCAAGGGGATTACTGCTTTTTGGACGCTCGAAAGTGGTTTTCCACCAGCAAAGCGGTTTGCCTCGCGCCACCTCGATACTGCTCTCCCAGCGCACGAGCGCACTGCCTTCGGCGAAAACGCGGTAATGTTCACCTTTCAGCCCTGCCTCGATGCGCCATGGCGCCTCCAGTGGCTCGCCGCGCCACAGCAGCTTGCCCCAGAAGCCTTTGCGCTCGTCCACCATGTTGCGTTCGCCCAGCATCCAGTCCCCTTTGACCAGCCCCAGCGCACAGCAGAGTATCGCCAGGGTATGTTCGCCCGCGCTCATCTCCAGTTCGAACCGCTGGGTGAAGCTCTCCGGGTCATCCAGATTGCGGTTCTCAGGTAAGGGCGGCTGTGTGGTGGCAACAAACTGCCCGTCGAGGAAGAGGTGTACCACGTCCGCCACTCCCTGCAGCTCCAGCACGCCGGAACCATCCTGATGCGGCAGCACCATCAACTTGGCAACATACCAGCAGTAGTCGGTTTCATCGTGAGTGAACTGTAGCTGCTCCACCGGCTTATCGGAGAGCACCGGCGGATGGAGGGGTGTCGGCTCGCCGTTGGGGAGCGGTTCCACCCACCATCCGAATGGCGTGAGATTCGGGTCACAGACCTCCATGCGTCGCTCTACCGTGTACCGCGGCTCCACCTGTGCGGTGTTCATCAGCGGTTGCCCATCGCCGATGATGGTTACCGATTGCGGGGGCAGCTGGTAGCGACGCCCACCATAGGAGACCGACACCGCTTTTTGGGTGTCGTCGTTGCACAGGAAAACCAGCGACCGCCCATCACGCTGATAGGCGTACGCCAGTGTATTTTCCGGCAACGGTTCGGGTTGTGCTCGTTCGCTGTCTACCAGCACGGAAGCGTATTCCTGCAACATACGGTGCAGGCGCGCCAGATGGTACATCTTGGTGGTGGGCAAGCCAAATTCGTCCAGCGGGGCATCATAGTCATAGCTGGTGGTCTGCAGGAATGAGCCGTCGCGGTCAAAGTTCGTGCCACCGTGCCACATGTAGTAGTTCATGCCCGTGCCGCCTGCGGCGAAGAAACGCGCCGCCGCATACGCCACGTTTTCGGGAGTGCGCCGGTTGTGCGGATAGCCCCACAGGTCGTACCAGCCAGGCCAGTGTTCCGTCCACAGGGCGGGTTTGTCGGGGTACCGGGCGAAGTATTCGTCCAGCAGGGGATGGGCGTAGAAGGCGTTGATGGTCTCGATGATGCCCGGTGCGCTACCCTTGCACATCACCCATGGCACGCCGACCTGCAGGGACTGCGCCATTTGCGCGATGCGCTTGAGGTATCGCTCGCCCTCTTCACCATAACGCCATGCGATGTTGCCATACTCGTTTTCAATCTGAGCGAGAATAATCGGACCTCCGTGAGGGGCAAAGTAGGAGCGCACATAGTCGCAGAACAGACGCACCCATCCCTCCATCTCTCGCAGGAACGGCTCGTTATCGGTGCGCATCTGGATACCCGGCACATCGCGCAGCCAGGCGGGCAGACCGCCGTAATTCGTCTCCGCGCAGATATACGGACCGATGCGCAGGATAACGTACAGCCCCTGTTCGTGTGCTAGGTCCAGAAAGCGGCGAATGTCCAGCCTGTCGGAGAAGTCGTACACCCCGCGGCGTCGCTCGTGCAGGTTCCAGAAAACGTAGGCTTCAATCGCGTTTAACCCTGCCTCTTTGCTCCGTTCCATCAGGGAACGCCACATGCCCGGAGTACTGCGTGGGTAGTGTATCGCTCCGCTCAGGAGCAATGTGCGTTTTCCGTTAATGGTGACAGCACGATGGTCGTAACTCACGTTCAGCATGGTATTCCCCTCTGTTTCCCCCTATCTCTTGTATGAACACTTGAGGACGCGACGGAGCGCGTCCCTCCAGACAGTTCATTTTGTGGACACAACGGAGCACGTTCCTCCAAAATATCTCGTTAGCCGTGTGGAGACTCACAGCGGTCGTTACTCCCTCCTTGGGGCAGGGCGTTGTTCGAAATAGTCCGGGTTCTCACATTCCAGCACATGGTGCCGAAACGCCTCAATCAACCGCTCCGCTTCCGAGCGCAACCGGAAAGTGCCTTTCACCTCGCCCTGCCACACGTCCTCCTGAACCCATTCCGGCACCGGCATAAAGACTACCGGTTCAGGGGTGTCTACCTCCACACACAGTATTAAGGGCGCTCCTGGGTTGTCGTGTAGAAAGACAAATTCCAGCACCACGCTGTGCGGGGTGTAGCGCGTGCCGCCCATCTGCACCTCGCGCATCTGCACTGCCTCCTCAAACGTCTTGCGGTCAAAGTGCCCGATGGGCGGTGCCTGCTTGTGCTGTAATGCTTCCAGAACTTGTTTGCGGGTGGCGTTGGTGAACTCACGCAGGGTCATTGCTATCACCTCACCTCTGGCGGTTATCTAACCACTCCTCCACCTCCTCGATGCTCTGCTGGTAATGACCTACCTCTTGCTGCAGTTCCTGTAGTGTCTCCAGCAGACCTTCGGGCGGCTCAGGAGTAGCTTGCGGTTGAGAATGCAGCAGCAACACCCTATCATGCAACACATCCAGCGCCACCAGCCACTGATGCACCTGTGCTTCTATCTGTCGTGCCCGAAGCAGGGCGTGGTTGCGCTGGCGGCGTGCCTCCTCCAGCTGCTTCAGCGTCAACTGATACGTAATCGCCAGCTCGATTTCGCCGCGATGCTCATGCCACCACGCCAGTGCAGTATACCATAACCGTTGAAGCCACCTGTCGGGCGGCACATGAATCAGGATGCGGTCCTGCTGCAGCAGGTGTTCGTAAATACCCGCCTGCAAGCGCTGCAGACGTTCAGGCAGTTCGCGCAGGCACTCCCTACCGTGCTGGGGCAAGGAGCGATAGGCACGCAAGATTTTGGCGGCGCGTTCTCGTGCCTGACGCCACAGCGCTTGCGTGCGCCCGTGCCGCAGCCGGCGTGCTCGCCACTGTTGCCATTTCTCCAGCCAGGCACGCAGAATCATGGTCATTGCCCTTTACAGCACCGGCTTGCGCCGATGCCAGTCGGTCGCTTGTTCGAAGGTATAGGCGACGCGCAGCACGGTCTCTTCGTCCCAAGGCTTGCCGATGATTTGCAAACCGATGGGAAGCCCGTCATGGAATCCGCATGGCATCGCTAGAGCAGGAAGCCCTGCAATGTTTACCGGAATGGTGCACACATCCGCCAGCTTCATCGCCAGCGGGTCGTCTGCCTTTTCACCGATGCGGAACGCCACTGTCGGCGAGGTGGGCGTGATAAGCACATCGTATTGCTCGAACGCGCGGTCGAAGTCGCGGCGGATGAGCGTACGCACCTGCTGTGCTTTCAGGTAGTAGGCGTCGTAGTAGCCAGCGGAAAGCGCGTAGGTTCCTATCATGATGCGCTGTTTGACCTCCGCCCCGAAACCTTCGCCGCGCGTCTTCTCCACCATATCGATGTGTCCTGACAGCTCCTGGGTGCGCCAGCCGTACTTCACACCATCGTAGCGGGCGAGGTTCGAGCTCGCTTCCGCCGGCGCGAGAATATAATAGCAAGCCAGACCGTACTCGATATAGGGCAGGGAGGTCTCCTCCGCCGTAGCGCCCAGGCTCTCCAGCAAGTGAACTGCCTGATGCACCGCATCCACCACCTCCGGCGCGACGCCTTGAGCGAAGAACTCCCTCGGTACACCGATGCGCAAACCTTTCACGTCCGGCACCAGCGCGGCGGTAAAATCAGGCACGGGCACGTCCACGCTAGTGGAGTCACGGCGGTCTTTGCCGCAGATAGCGTTCAGCAGGATGGCGCAGTCGGTGACATCTTTGGTGATGGGGCCAATCTGGTCCAGCGAGGAGGCGTAAGCCACCAGACCGTACCGGCTGACCCGCCCATAGGTTGGCTTCATCCCTACCACGCCACAGAGCGCCGCCGGCTGACGAATGGAACCGCCCGTATCCGAGCCTAAAGCGGCGATGCACATATTCGCTGCCACTGCCGCCGCCGAGCCGCCGCTGCTACCTCCCGGCACGCAGTCCAGATTCCACGGGTTGCGGGTGACGAAGAATGCCGAGTTCTCGGTGGAGGAACCCATCGCGAACTCGTCCATGTTGGTCTTGCCGGTAAACACCGCGTGTCGCCGGCGCAGCTGCTCCACGACGTGCGCATCGAACGGCGGCACGAAGTTCTGCAGTATCTTCGAAGCGCAGGTAGTCAAGGTGCCGCGCGTGCAGAGGTTGTCTTTCAGCGCGATGGGGATGCCGGTCAGAACATCTGTGCCGTCGCCTGCCTGTAGCAGACGGTCCGCCTCCTGCGCCTGTTGCATCGCCAGGTCCGGCGTCAACGTGATGTAGGCGCGTACCTGCGGTTCCACCGCCTCGATGCGTTCCAGCACCGCCTGCGTGAGCTCACGGCTGCTGATTTCACGCTTGCGCAGCAGGTTAGATGCTTCATGGATGGTCAGGGTATGTAAACCGCTCATTGCTTCTCCGTGTTGTGTGCTCGCGTTTTTGCAGCACTTGACCTCTTTTCAATACACCATTATACCGCCCTTTCGTGCGGCTGTCATTTCGTGAAGGCGCGCTGCACCTTGGCGACGGCAGTGGCGATGTCTGCCATATCCTCCTCATCGCCAAGAAGCATGTTCTGGTACAGCCACACCGCCTCTTCCGCGCAGGCGCGCTCGCACACCGGACAGTACACTTTCGAATAGTCCTTCAACATACTGCGCTGGCACAGGTCGTTGGAAACAGGGCGGTTTACGAAAACGCGCTCTTTATAAAGCGGTACGTATCCTGCACTGCAGGGAACGCCTTCCGCGTTCAACGCTCGCAAGAACTCTTCGCGAGGTCTTCCGCCAAAAGCTTCTCTGTTGTAGCGGAAGATATACAGGTGATAGGCGTGGCGTGTCACGCGGGAGTCAGGACGTGGAGGACGGATGCCTGGAATCTGGCTGAGCAGCTCGGTCAGCTTCTGCGCGTTTCGAGTGCGCCTTTCGGTCTGGTCGGGTAGTCGCTGCAGTTGGCACAACAGTATCGCCGCCTGGAACTCGGTCATGCGGAAATTACTGCCCAGCACGTGATGCTCATACCAGCGCCCACCGCGCACTCGCCCGACGTTATGCACTGACCATACCTGGTCAGCCCAGTGCGGGTCGTTGGTGATGACCGCGCCGCCCTCGCCGGCATTCAGATTCTTGCTTGCCTGAAAACTGAAACAGCCCATATCGCCGATTGCGCCCACTTTGGTGCCTTTCCACTCGGCGGCGTGTGCCTGCGCGGCGTCCTCGATAACCAGCAGGTTGTGCTTGCGGGCAACCTCCAGCACGCCGTCCATGTCGGCGGGACAGCCGGCGATGTGCACTGGGATAATAGCTCGTGTGCGCGGGGTGATGGCTTCTTCAATCTTTGCAGGGTCTATATTGAGACTCTCCTCTTCCACATCCACGAACACGGGTGTGGCGCCTACCGCCAGCACAGCAGTTGCTGTGGCGATGAACGTGTAGGGAGGCACAATGACCTCATCTCCACACCCGATGTGCGCTGCACGCAGAGCTACCTCCAGCGCGGCGGTTCCGTTCGTCACGCACACCGCAAACTGCGCATCCTGAAAACGAGCGAATGCCTCCTCGAACTCGCGTACTTTCGTACCCTCCACCGACCACCACTTGCCGCTGCGCAACACGTTCAGTATGGCTTGCTCTTCCGCTTCGTCAAAAACGGGCCACTGAGGCCACGGGCGCGACCGCACGGGCGTACCCCCATCAATAGCCAGAACGTCTGCCACACCTACCGCCATAGCGCGAACCCTCCTGCAGATGGTTTCAGGAAAGGATTCCCTCTGTGCGGAAGGTTTACCTGCTTCGGAGAGATAGCGTCAAGGAGAGAAAAAGAACGGGTTCAGAACGGAGACCGGGGCGAACGCCTGCGGCGGTGGTACCAGTCCTGAAAGCGTGCCCATGCCTCCCCGAACCACAACCGCAGGGAACGCAGGCAGCTATCCTGCCTTGTGGTCTCGTGCATCTGCAACTTACGTGCCGCCTCAATCACCGAGCGTACGGTTGAGGGTTCGGTGTTGAATCGCCCGCGCCAGCCGCACACATGGCACTCGGTGTTCTCCATCAGGTTGGGAGCGCCACATAGTTCGCAGATTTTAAGGCGTACGTCGCGCATGACCGCATCCGCGTATTTAGCGATTGCTTCACTATCGAATTATGGCTTGGATTCGCGTTCGGCATAGACCACCGCCGCGACCACCTCGCCAACTACCTGCAGTGAGTTCGGACTGCACTTGTCTACCGTGTCCTGCAGTGTGTGCCAGTACGGGTAGTCGAAATCGATTAGGTCGATGCAAGGCACGCCTGCCTCGATCAACGGCACATGGTCGTCGGTTATTGCGTACTTCTGGGCATCGGGGAAGTACCTGCGATAACCCAGCTCGCCTGCCGCACGCCATACCTTCTCCACCACTTGTGGAGCGGCGTACACCGAGTTGGTCTCTTTGTAAATCTGCAAATCTTTATCGCCCACCATGTCCAGCAGGATGCCGTATGTCGGGCGCAGCTTACCCATGTTTCTGGCAAAGTAGCGCGAGCCGAGCAGCATGGTGTTCACGTCGGGCCCGTAGTCTTCACCGTCCCAGAAGGCGATAATAACACCTACCTCCGGCCGCCGCAGCTTGAACTGCCTCGCCAGCTCCAGCAGTATTGCCACCCCTGACGCGCCATCGTTCGCGCCCGGAATCGGCTTTTTGCGGTTTGCAGGCTCCAGCTCCTCGTCGGCGGTGGGGCGAGTGTCCCAGTGCGCACAAAGCAGGATGCGCTTGCTGGCGTTTTCGTTGAAGATGCCAAAGATGTTGTACAGGCGCAGGCTTTTGCCGTTCACTACCTGCGTGAAGGTCTGTATCTCCACGCGATCGGCGACCTTCTCCAGCTCGGTCATCAACCAATCGCGACACTGCAGATGTGCCTGCGTGCCCGGCACGCGCGGACCGAAGGAAACCTGCTTCTCGAGGTCGGCGAATGCCCGCTTCCCGTCGAAGACAGGGCGCTCTGCCTGCACCGCCCCCGGCGCACACCCCCAGAGAAGAAAAAGGGCACAGGCGAAGAAAAGGCCCAGCAACCTGTCTATGCGCAAAGGGTCATCTCCTCTCTTTTACGGTTTCACCGCCACAATACGCCCGGATAGCCCGGTAATCGGCTTACCCGCCTCCAGATAGGTCCGCAGGGCATCACCAACCGTTTTGTCGGTTTCGCGTTCCACTGCCGAACGCTCCCATACCTTGAAATAACCCAGCGCACCGTAAGCAAGCGTGGCAGAGGTCGCTACACGATACTCGCGCTGTGGGCTCAGGTCCTGTTTGTTCTCCGTGCCCACCTGCACGCGAACCACTCGCTCGCCGGCCGGCTTCGCGGGGTCAAAGGTCACCTGCAGCCCGCTCACCTGCAGGAAGCCTGCGTTGGGTTGCGGATAAAGCGTTAGCGCGCGCTCCAGCGCGTGCTGAATCTGCGCACCGGTCAGCTTGAGCACCACCACCCGGTCGTCTCGATATGGCAGCAGTCTACTGACCACCTCGGCGGGTGGGGTATTGCGGCTGAGGCTCACCTCGTTGAACGCTGCCGCTGGCAGCCAGGCGATGTCTGCTCCACTCGCATCGCGCAGGGCGTCCACCACCACGTTCGCCAGGTCGCTCTCTTCGGTGCGCACGTTCTGGGTGCTCAGGTCTTGTGCCCATGCGGCAACGCCTGTTATCAGCAGGAGAACCGCTGCCCACAGGATACTGCTAACTGCTCGACTGCTTGTTGCCATTTTTTCGTGCCCCCCTCCATCGGAGATAGGCGTGAATAAACAGGTCGATGTCGCCGTCCATCACCCGAGGCACATCCCCTGTCTCCGCTTCCGTCCTATGGTCCTTCACCATATAATACGGTTGAAACACGTAGGAGCGTATCTGATGCCCCCACTCGATAGGCGGAGGTTCACCGCGCAGGGCGGCAATGCGTTCGGCGTTGGCTCGACGCTCGCGCTCGGCTAGCCTCGCCATTAAGACTCGCAACGCCATGTCGCGGTTACGCCCCTGTGAACGTTCATTCTGGCAGGTCACCACGATGCCCGTCGGGATGTGCGTGATGCGCACTGCGGTCTCATTCTTCTGCATGTGCTGACCGCCCGCGCTGCCTGCCCGGAAGGTCTCGATACGCAGGTCGTCCGGGTTAATTTGAATCTCTTCGTTCTCCGCAAGTTCCGGTATCACATCCACCGAGGCAAACGAGGTATGCCTCCGCTTATTGGCGTCAAACGGCGAGATGCGCACCAGTCGGTGCACTCCGCGCTCCGACTCCAGCAAGCCGTAAGCATTGCGTCCCTCGATCCGTACCGTCACACTTTTTAGACCGGCAACCTCGCCCGGAGTTTCGTCCAGTATCTCGGTGCGGAAGCCGTGCTCTTGTGCCCAGCGCAAGTACATTCTGAGCAGCATCTGCACCCAGTCGCAGGATTCGGTTCCGCCTGCGCCGGCGTTGATTTCCAAAATGGCATTATTGGCATCATGCTCGCCGCTGAGCAGGGTTTCCATTTCCACTTGGTCCAGCCGCTTCGCCAGCGCGTGCACGCCCTGCTCCAGCTCGTGCAGCAGTTCGAGGTCTTCCTCTTCCGTCAGCAGCTCCGCCAGCGCCTGCAGTTCCTGCCACTGGTGTTCCAGCTCTTCCCATCCGGCAATGCGCTGGCGCAATGCGTTCATCCGTTGGATGGTCTCCTGCGCCTGGCGCGGGTCATCCCAGAAGTCCGGCTGGGCGGTTTGTTGCTCGATGCGCGCGATCTCTTCTCGAACGTGTGCAACGTCAAAGATGCTCGCCCAGCGCGTTGATGCGCTCGCGGCAAGCCTGCAGCTCGCGGCTCAAAATCTCTAACACGGGCTCCCTCCTTTTGTTGCGGTGGTACAGGGTAATTGTACCATAAACTGTTGTGAACGATGTGTGCAGGAGTTCTGCTCCCTTCTTGCTAATAGAATCACCGTGACATCTTCCCTGTAGCGAGGAACTTGCTATGCCAGCATCCAGCAAGAAGGTACGAGTCGGCATTGTCGGCGTCGGCATCGGGAGTTTGCATATTCAGGGCTATCAACGACACCCACAGGCGGAAGTGGTGGCAGTTTGCGATATTAACGAAGAGCGCGCCCAGCAAGTGGCGCAGGAGTACGGCGTGCCGCACGTGTTCACAGATTATCAGGAGATGTTAGAGAAGGTGGAGTTGAACGCGGTGTCGGTGTGCACGCCGAACGCGCTCCATGCACCGGTGGCGATTGCGGCGATGGAAGCGGGTTGCCATATCCTGTGCGAAAAGCCTCTTGCGCACACCCTGCAGGATGCTGAGCGGATGTTGCAGGTGGCGCAGAAAACGGGTGTGCTGTTCATGATGGGCATGAACAACCGCTTCCGCGGCGACAGCCAGACGCTGAAGCGACATATCGATTCGGGCGACCTGGGTGAGATTTACTACGCCAAGTGCGGTTGGCTGCGGCGCAACGGTATCCCCGGCTTTGGCGGCTGGTTCACCACAAAGGCGCTGTCGGGCGGCGGGCCCCTTATCGATATCGGCGTGCATGTGCTAGACCTCACCTGGTGGCTGATGGGATGCCCCGAGCCGGACGCGGTGTTCGGAGTCACATACGCCAAATTCGGTCCGCACGGGCGAGGCAGAGGCGGCTGGGGCACGCCGCAAAAGGGTGGCACGTTCGACGTGGAGGACTTGGCGACCGCTCTCGTCCGCTTCAAGAACGGCGCAGCGTGCCATTTGGATGCCTCGTGGGCGTCGTATATCGAGCGCGACGTGTTCTACTCGCAGCTAATGGGCACAAAAGGCGGCGCGACGCTGGAACCCCTGCGCATCTTCACCGACCGGCATGGCGTTGCCGAGGACTTCCATCCTCACGCGCCCAACATCCCCGGACATCTGGCAGAGGTGCAGCACTTCGTGGACTGTATCCTGAAGCGCAAGCCCACTATCGCCCCCATCGAGCAGGGCGTGGCGATTATGCGCATTCTGGATGGCATCTACCGCTCCGCCGAGACTGGGGAGCTGGTGAAGGTGTAAAGCACGACCGTGCCGGAGCCTGTGGTCAAATACACGATTAAAGAGCTGCCTGAAGACGAACGTCCGCGCGAGCGGCTGGTGCAGTTCGGAGCCGGTGCGCTCTCCAGCGCGGAATTGCTGGCGATTCTGCTGCGTACCGGCACGCCCGAAATGACCGCCGTGCAGCTGGCGCAGCACCTGCTTACCACCATGGGTAGCCTCCGCGCCATCGCCAACGCCAAACCCGCCGAACTGGCTCAGGTGAAGGGCATTGGCGTCGCCAAAGCGGCGCAGCTGCTGGCGGCGGTGGAGCTGGGACGGCGCATCGCGCTGGAGCAGATGGGCGAACAACCTGCTATTACCCGCCCTGATGATGTGTACGCACTGCTTCACGCCCAGCTGCGTGACGAAAAGCAGGAGCATGTGGTGGTGCTGTTGCTTAACACCAAGAACCGCGTGATGCGCCAGACCACCGTCACCAAAGGCACGCTGGACTCCAGCCTGCTGCACCCGCGTGAGGTCTTTCGCGAAGCGGTGCGCCACAGTGCCTCTTCTATCATTCTTGCTCACAATCACCCCAGCGGCGACCCTACTCCCAGCAGTGAGGACATCCAGATTACCCGACGCCTGCATCAGGCAGGACAACTCATGGGCATTGAACTGCTAGACCACGTCATACTGGGTGACGGCAGATGGGTGAGTCTAAAAGCGCAGGGGGTCTTCTAAGCAAGAGAATGTGCCCCCTTCCCGCTGGGAAGGGGGGTTGCGCGACCACAAGTTAACGGACTATCGAGGCGCAGGTGGACCGCCAGGGGATGGCATTTGCATCTGTCGCTCCTTCGCTCCCGCCGGTGGCTTGAAAGCAAACACCGAGTCCGGCAGATTCGGGTTAATCTGTTGGGAAGCAAAGGTTATCGTGATGTTGTCCACCACCTTCTGGTCGCCCATGCTCCGAGTTCCCTCGATGATAATCTGGCGCACCACGTACGTGGCTTTGTCGATCAGAGCGGTGGCGGTCATCTTGAGCGAGCTTTTTCCATCCGGCGACTGCTGCGATTGCGTGGACTGAATCACGAATACGGGCTTCCCACCCACCTGACGGTCAGCCAGCTTCTTCGCGTTGGCAGCAAACATGGCTTGCAGCTGAACGCCAATCTGGGACGGATCGCCGGAGCCGATGCCACTGCCTGCCATGGCGAGCGACGCCGGCGCTGCAGTCTTCACGTACTCTTTCTCTTTGGGGGAGTAGATATACATCGTCTTGCCGTCGCTGTACACCTGCAGGCGGTCTTTGCCCTCTACGATGGTCACCATCTTGTTGGGAGCTTTGAACTTGGTGGTGATGGTGCTGGTGTTTTGCTGTTTCTGGCTACCTGTCTGGCGTACCTCCGTCATCGTTGCCTGAGCCTGGTAGCTCTTCGCGTTCTTGTAGGCAGCGGCTACTTTGCTCAGAATGGTCTGCACGTCCTGTGCGTGGCTGGGCGCGCTGGCGAAGAGCATTGCCCCCACCACGAGCCCGGTCAAGAATAGCGTTCTCATGGAAACTTCACTCCTTCCGGTTGATGCTATAGAAGTATACGCTTTTCGCTCTCGAAATGTCAAACCCTCATCGCCCCGTTACCGGTCGTCTTCCACCTCCTCCCGGACGCTGGGTTGGAGGATTGATGGGAATCTGCACGCGTATACCGTCCGACACCCCCACTGCGCTGGTCAACCCGGCGCCGTTCACCGCACGTACAGCCACGTAATAGGTTTTTCCGTGCGCCAGGCTCACGCTGAAGGTGACCTCCGTACGCACTCCCACACCCGTCCAGCCCATGACGTCGGTACCGCCGGGCGTGGTGCCGATGGCTACCTCGTAGCGAAAGATGCCCGTCTCTAAATCGCGGCTCCACCAGCGTGCGTGCAGGGTGCTCAAACTGCTCTGCACCGCACCGTCATCCCACACCTGCGGCGTTTCGGGGGGTGTGATGTCGGGCTGCATGTTCACGTCGCCTAACCAGAAGTCCACACCGGGCGTATCCGCGCCTGCGACCACCTCTACCCACTCGAACTCCTTGTTGTAGCCGAACGCGGTCGCTTTCACGCGGTAGTAACCGGGCGGCAGGTTAGGAATGCGCCACAGTCCGTAGTTCTGCGCGGTAGTGACTTTGCGCGTGCTGCCCACCATCGCTCGTGCCTCAACCTGCGCCCCCTGTACCGGTGTGCCGTTGAAGTACACCTGTCCCGACAGGCAGCCCACCGTAGCGTTACGTGCGTTTCGCTCCAGCAGGGTGTTGCGCACGTTGATGCGTCCGAAGCCGTAGCTGGGTGTCCAGCCACCGTCCGCCCGCTGCTGGGCGTTATCTGCCCCGCGCTGGATGGCACGCCAAGTCGCGAGGTTACCGCCGGGCGTGTTCACGGTAAACCCCTTGTACTCCGCGTACAACGCCGCCAGCCCCGATACGTGAGGGGTCGCCATGGAGGTGCCGATTTGATAGCCGTACATATAGAACTGCTCGCCGAAGGCGTCGGGCAGAGATACCGGATAGCTGGGCGCGGTAGAGTAGATAACGAACGCCTCGGGCCACAGGTTGCCGTCGTCGTCCTGTACCCAGAGCAGGCTACCACCTGGTGCGCTCACGCCGATATAGTCACCGGTACCTGCGTAGAGCGAGCTGGGGAAATCATCCAGAATGCCTGTCGGTGAAACCGCCAGCACCTTGCTATGTGCCGCCGGATAGATGTTGCCGATGTTGCCGCCTCCGATGCCCGATTCGTTCGCCGCGGCGATAAGCAGACAGCCCTTGTAGTAAGCGTAGTTCACCGCATCTGCCAGAATCTGCGGGTAGCTGGTGGTGCCCAGGCTCATGTTGATAACGGGGATGTTGTTGTCCGCACAGTAAATGATAGCCTCCACGAGGTCTGTGTCTTCACCCGTACCTGTGGCGTCAATAATCTTTATTGGCACAATCTGGGCGTTGTACGCCACCCCGAAGACGCCTTCACCGTTGTTCGCTGCCGCCGCGGCGATGCCCGCCACATGCGTGCCGTGCCCCACCTCATCGGTGAAATCGGAATCGTAGACGCCCCCGAAGATACTGCAACCCAGCGTCCAATCTATCTGCCCGCCGTAGCGTGAATCGGTGCTGGTTCCTCCGGCGTTCTTGAAGTCGGGATGATTGGGGTCCACCCCGCTGTCAATCACCGCGATACGGATGGCATCGCGCGGTTTGTTCGCCGCGGTGTAGTAGCGGTTGGGATAAATCTGCCAGCCATCATATGCCTGAATGATAAGCATATTCCACAGATACGGATAGAGGTTGGGGATGCCGGAGATTTTGCCGGAGTCGTATTCATGGAACTTCGGGTCGTTCGGCTCGGGGAGCAGGGGACGCACGAGATAGTTCGGCTCCGCCCACTGTACCTGCGGCTGCTTCTGGAGCAGCTCCACCGCATGCGCAACCGATACCCCTTTGGGCAGGCGAACCATCGCCCAGCCGATTCGCTCGATGGTGCGCTCCACGCGCGATCCCGCCAGCTCCGGGATCCCTTCCACTACCGGTTGCACCGCCGCCGCCACAACGGATGATGTCCCTGTAGCAGAGAGGGTGTTTCGTGCTGCCTCCAGCACCTGAGGTCGCAGTTTGACCAGCACCTGTCCCTCACGATATTCCTGCCGTGGCGCCGCTTGCTTTGCCACGGGCACACCGGCAAACCGTAGAGGAGCCGACTGACCGGTCAAGTTACAAAGAACTGCCACCACAACGAGCAAACATACTGCGTAGATACGCATTCGTAGGCACCTCCTGTGAACTCTCTTGAGTAAATCATAGAGGAATAAGCGTGCGATTGTCAACAGGGTGCTTGGGAACAGTTGCAGGTTTTGACATCATTCGTCAAATCGCCATTCTACGTCGTAAACTCCCCCACTTTGATACTCCGTCGGTTCCATAAACTCGTAAGGTGGAATGAAAGGATTCTCCGAGCGCTCTCTGCCCATAGGCAACCGCTCTGTATTATAGACCATGATGTGGCTTTCAAAGTAGGAACGCCCACCGATCGAGTAGGAACGGGTAAAGTCACAGGTGGAGATAATCGCCCAACGTCCGTCGTTAGAAACTGCGTGAGGTTGAATGACGCCAGCTACATGCCGCCCATCCATTAGCAGACGAATCCCACCTTTCTTACTGTCCAAGTACAGCTTGGCTTTAGTAAACCTGCTTCGCGGTATCTCAATTTGGGGGTCATATGGCTCTGCACGCAATCGCCACAGCCCATTGCGGGAGTAGACGCAAAACTTTGGGGGGTTAAGGGGTGCTTTATACCACCAGGGATTAAGGATGTTCCAGCCTTCCTGAACGTGGCGTACCTGAGCGGAACTCAGACGCCAGCGTTGGCGGGTACGGATGTCCATGCCGTACCAGACCACCGTCTTTCCTTTCCCAAACCGTCGATACCAGATGGTACGGCTGTCGGGGTACCATCCGGTTGCTGCACAACCGTTCATCAGTTTGGTTGCTTTTGTCGTTGCGCACTCTACCAGCACAAGGTCATACCAGTTGGTTATTCCCAGCAAGTAGCGCCCGTCCGGTGAAAAACGGGGGTAATATACCGGGTCGGAAGGGAACTGAACGGTGCGCCACCTGGGCAGGTGAGCCTTGACATCCGCGATTGCCATGCCCAGCCCAACCGCAGTGAGCGCCACGTATCGCTTGTCCAGGGACATACCTACCCAGCGTTCATCCAGGCTTCCTCGACGCAGCAAGGGAACGATTTTTCTCTGCCCTTTCTCGAAGCGAAGGATTGCCGTCATGCCTGGCTCTTCCGGTACGTACCACAGCCTTTCGAAAGGCGGCATCTCGTTCAGAGACTCCCGGTATAGCTGCTGGATACGCGCAGGAAGTCTTCTGATGTAATCCTCACCGTATTTCTTTTGGACATCTTGCTTCATCGCATCTCACCGCAGATCGATAGTGACGACTTCCCGGAAGTACGGCTGTATAGGGAGATAATCCTCTACCTTAACCACTTGCTCGTTGGGAAAGATACGAACATCCCTGCCGAACGAAGGCGTCCATTGTTGCCAGCCGTTGCAAAATACCTGCACCCCGCTCAACTCCTCGAAGGTTATCCGTGAAACGTAACCGACACCGATGTAACGGGCAAACGAACCTGTGCGTTGCCAGCCGTTCGGGTCATTTTCGGGGATCCCTCGTTGAGCCATTGAAATCACACGCCGTACTCGCGGATTGCTTCTCGCAAGGTCGGGCACTTTTGCAGTACCTACGAAGGTGTGCTGGTAATACGGAGAGTCGGGGTCGGTATCTATCAGGTAGCGCCATGCTTTGATCTCCAGAACGGCTGACTTTTCTCGAAACCCTGCTTCGCTCTTGATGCGCAGGTCTATATCGACGACATAGCCGTATTGTACTAGGTTCCAGGGGAGGTCGCTTCCTGTTGTTCCTACTACAGGAATGTATTCGTCGGTGCCTTGTTCGCGAGGCTTCTCGATACGTATCCTCATAAATGGCATCCACCTAGCATAGCTAGGTGGCGGCGAATAGGGGGTCTTTCCTTCTTCCCTGCCATTTCTTCGCACGCCTCTTCCACTAGGATGGTAACTGATTCCGCCCTCGATATCTACTCTTCTGCCTCCTGCAGCATTGTAGGCGATGCCGAAGTACACGTGAGGAGTATCGCGTGTGCTTGCATGTGTGTTACTTGGCACAAAAACATACCATTGAGGTAAGAAGAAGCTACCCCTTGCCCCGATGCAAGGGTGCTGGCTGTTCGTACGGATGCGACGATACGGACCAGTATGGTCACGCCGTTGTAGAATGCTCGAAATGCCCTTTCCCTCGTCCTCCATTTGTAGAGGCATCAGCAAGCCGCCGTCCGAAGTCTCTACGACTCCCTGCGTAGTGTTGTACTGGAGGGGAGCAGGCGACTCACTCTGAACCGCGCCTCCAATGCTGGCATAGTACACGCCGTCTGGCGATAGGGCGCTTAGGTCGCTATAATGATTGCCAGTCAGGCTACGAACCGCCTGCAAGATGCTGGCAGCATCCCCGCTATCCCACGGTATCGCCCCCACATGGGGTATCGCGCTGTCCTCTTCCGATGGAGCACTCCATACACCGTTGCGCTCCGCCTCCACCACAAAATAATACTCCTGCTCCGTGCTTAAACCCGTGATGCTCAACATCCGCGCA
>CALJAP010000145.1 GCA_938027655.1 uncultured bacterium
ATCCTCAGCTGCTTGCGCTCGTGTAATGCCTCGTCGCAAAACGCCAGAACGCCACCGCGCACGCGAGCAAAAACGCCGCCAGACCTACTCCCACCGGCAACAACCACCACTCCATCCTGCCCAGCATCGCTTTGGCAGGTATCGTCGCAATGAACGCCAGCGGGATAACGAAGGTGAGGATACGCTGTAGTATCCCGCGAAAGATGTCCGTGGGGAAACGCGCCATATACAGGATGGTATCTACCAGCGCGGAGAGGTTATCCACCCGCACCAGCCAGAAGGAAAGGGTCATCGTCAGCAGGTAGAAGGAATAATACATCGTCAGCCCGCTCAAACAGAGCACGAAGTACTCTACCACCTGCGCTGCGTCGGGTAGAGGGCGCATCCGCGATACCGCATAGCCCAGCATGGCAAAGGAACCGACCAGCGTACCGATTTCATCCAGGTTCACGAAGCGGAAAGACACCCAGAAAAGGCTCGGAACCGGCTTCACCAGCACGAAGTCAAACGTGCCCAGGCGCACCAGGCTTGGCAGCATCCACAGATTGCGGAAGAAGGTGATGCTGGCGACCGAGCTCATCCAGTAGCAGGTAGCGACCAGCAGGAAGGCATCGTTACGGTCCCAGCCCGCGATGGCATCCGTGCGCGCGTAGATCACCTCCACCAGCGCGATGAAGAAGAACAGCCACGCGAAGTTGGTGATGACCTTCGCCCAGAAGTTCGCGCGGAACTCGATCTCGCGTCGAAAACCGTTACGCCAGAACACCTTATACAAACGCCAGTAACGACGCATTTCACTCTCCCACCGAAGAGGTCTCTGGATGGCTAGGCTCCATCCGAGCGGTGTTGGGGCACAGGTTTCGGCTCACCAGGAGGTTCGCCCTCCAGTTTTGGCAACGAGACCATCCGGGCGGAGGGCGCGGCTTTAGCCGGAAAGATAAACACCTTCACGCTTCGCCAGTGGTAGTTGCCAGCAAAGCCTCTTTTGCCTGTTCAGGCAGGTCTATTGGTACGAAAAGGGAGGCGGGGTACAGATACCCATCCGGTTCAGAGGTATCCTCATCGACGATTCGAACCAGATTGTGCGTTTCTGCATGCGGGTCAGGCAACCGTCGATACACTTTACCCACTACCAGACTGGCGTGGTTACCTCCGTCGTTGATGCACAACACGAATTCGGTCATTCTCCTACCACCCTCTTGATTTTGAACTCTCTGCGTCCGATACCATGCGCTTCATACCAGTGAATCTCCGCCTGGCAGGTTGTACCGTCTGCCAGTTTGACCATGGCGATGCCTTTCATCTTGCGCCAACGCCCCGGTCCGTAAATACGAACCAAACGCCGCCGTAATCGCAGTGAACTTCCCGCCGAGATGGTTTCAATCTCCCGGATTTCGCCCACAATCTCGAAGTATGCCGGACGATCTTCCTCTCCCATTATACCCAACCGCTTGCCCTCATGGTTCTCCTTCTGCGAGCAGGGTATTCTTCCGTTGGTGGATGGCTTCGTGGCTAAAGCCGTTCCCCTGCGAACGAAGCCAGCCTGCGCCGGCTATGGAACCCTGCGAAGGCAGGGTTTGGTTTGCAAGAGCGCGGCTTTAGCCGGAAATCCACGCTCCATCCCCTGCTTACATTCCCACTCCTGTATAATAGAGCAGCCCTTTCCGCCAGAAGAGTTTGGACAACAGATACAGCGATACCGTCCACACCATCTGCATCCCAATCCCCTGCCATGCCAGCGTCTCCGGCACGCGCCCCATGAAAACCTCCGTCGGCAAGGCGACGGTGTACTGGAAAGGCATGTACCGGCTCAAAGCCTGTAGCCACTCCGGGAAGACGCCGACAGGAACCAGCTGCCCCGACAGGAACAGCATCGGAATATAGTAGATGTTATATACGCTGAACACCTCTTGAAAGAACAGCGCAAGCAGTCCCAGCGTATACGCCAGCATGAACGACACCATATGCCCCATCAGCAACGACAGCCAGAAGGTCGCTCCCCACTCAAACCGCGTTTGAGTCAGGTGCGGAGCGTAAATCCACACGCCTAAAGCCAGCATCGGCACAAACACCACCAGGCGAAAGACGCGCCACGCCAGATTGCGGATGAAAACGGTCTGGAAGTAGCTGAAGGGGCGCACCAGATACACCGAGAACTGCCCTTCCTTAATCTCCATCGCCACATCCCACATCAGGTGCGCCACGATGAAGTTGGTAAAGGTGACCATGCACAGGTAGTACAGCACCATCTCGCCCGGCGTGTACCCGCCGATGGCAGAGCGTCCGTTATACGCGGACAGCCACACCAGCGGCATCACCAGCGCAGGCACGACATCGGTGAGTATCCATATCACCGCCTGCGCTCGGTACGCCAGCGAGTCCTGAAAGGAGATGCTGAACACAGCCCACGCCTTGTGCAGCCAGAGGTACAAGTGTCGTTGCATCCGGCTACTCTCCACTCCAACCGAAACTGCTCACTAGGATCCCGAAGTCAAACAGCGTCACCTCGCCGTCGCCGTCCAGGTCGGCATTGGGGTTCCAGAGGGCGTCACCCGCCATCGTGCCAAAAGCCTGCACCAGCAGTCCGAAGTCGTACAGGGTCACCTCGTTATCGCCGTCCACGTCGCCGTTGACCAGAGAGACCTCAGCAGCTCCTGTGGTGGGCAGAAAAACATCCCTTAATCGTGCGGACAGCCAGTGCGAGCTCTTGACGCGCACATCGTACCAGCCCGGAGCGATGGTACCGTCTTTGGGCAGGGTGATGATACCCGCATCGTCGGGAGTAAGATGGTAGCGTCTGACCAGCGTACCGTCAGGACGCAACACGTCCACCTGCACGGGTACACTACCGCCGAGCCACTGCTGCCAAGCCACCTGCAGTTGCAGAGAGTGAGTAGAAGGCGTTTCCATGCCCACCAGCCGTATCGCCGCAGGCACAATCACGCGCTCGTTGCCCTGCGTGGAAAGCGTGCCCAGCACAGCCACGCGGTCTCCTTCGATCCAGGGCACTGCCGGGCTCGTGTTCACCCGGATGGCCGTGGGCGTCTGCCCATCCTCCACATAAACGCTCCCACCCAGCCTGTCGTTGCCCGCAGCCACGCGCACATCAGGCAATATCACTACCAGTCCATCGGACTGCTGAGTCAGGTCGTCAATGGGCAACGGCACGCCCCCCAGAGTACCGGCGAGTACCGTCTCGCGCCACACGCCACCCGCCGAAACCGTCACCGTCCGGTTAACCGCAGGCAAGCCGGATGCGCTCACCCGCAGGGTGTACGTGCCCGGCGGCACATCGATAAACGCGAACGCGCCGTTGCCGTCCGCGAACATGGAGCGCGAGAAGCCGCTGCGGAACAGGCTCACCGTGGCGCGGTCCAGAGGTTGTAGGTTCGAGCCGCGCAGTGCCACCCCTGTGACGATTCCGGTGGTGGGGGTGGTCTTCCACGGTAGTTCAGGAACCGGCTCCCACTGCCCGAAGTAATTCCCAAACGTGGTGTAGGCGGCTGGATTGAACCACTGAATGTTGCCCGAGCTGTCCACGTTCGGCGCAGCGTACGAGTAGAACACCACCCCGTCCGAGTATCCACCCTGCGCGGTGGGCGCGCGCGCAAGGTCTATCTGTGTGAGCGTGTTGGAAAGCGTGTTCAGATATGCCCCCAGCCCAATCGCTATCGAGCGGTTGTAGCGGTGGTTCTTCGTCCAGGTAATCCAGTTGTTGAAATAGGTGCGATAGGTGGAGTTGGCATGGTTGTAATAGCACATGGGAATGGCGATGTCCAGAATGCCCTCTTCCGTCCACGCTCGCCAGTCCTGAAACACCGCGCTGTACGCCGAGGTGGAAAACCATGCGGACTCACTGGTGGGACCGTTACCCCATGTAATTGTCGCAGCGGTTACCTTGCACCAGGGTTTCAACGCCACCGCAGAGGCGTAGATTCGGCGCACCAGCTGGGTCACCTGGTCCCGTCGCCACTGTGACCAGACGCTATCGTTGTATGCAGGTTGCCCCGTGCGTCCGTACGCCGCGTTGAACCGGCTTACACTCACTGGATTGTACCCCCAGCGGTTGCCCGCAAAGCGGATGTAGTCGAAGTGAATGCCGTCCACGTCATAATGCCTCAGCACATCGAGCGCAACGCGATACATGAAATCCGCCGCCTCCGGGTTGCCGGGGTCGAAGCTGTAGTTGCTGCCGTCGAAGTTCGCACCGCTGTCGTTCAGCGTGAGCCACTGAGGAAAGCGGTTGAGCGGGTGCGCCGGGTTCGCCGGTGGCGTGGTAGAGTTCCACACCGGCAGCATCACCAACCATGCGTGCACCTCCATACGCGGCGTCTCGTTGTGTGCCCGTTGGATGAGGTACGCCAGCGGGTCAAACCCCGACGCTACGTCGCCAGCGGTGGGTTCATAGTGTGAGATATAGTAAGCGTCACCGCGTTTGCGCACTTCCACAAACAATGCGTTCGCTTTGGCGGTACGCGCCGCCCGAAGCATCGCATCCACTTCTGCCGGGGTGCGCATCGCCGCGTGCCACGTATCCGCCCAGAAAGCGCGCAGCTCCGGCACAGCGTTCGCCCGTGCCATCGTCATCGCCATCGCTATCCAGATAAACCGTCCCAGCAACCGTCGCATGGTCAACCTCCCAAAACAGGGGAAACACTGTTATTGTAGCAGAAGCATAATCACAGCACAACCGGCGCGAAACGGTTGACAAACGACGGGCAGCTGTGTTATCGTGCTGCCAGCAGACAGAGGAGAAGAAGGGGGCGATGCGCTATGCGTCGTGTGGGGACATTGCTGGCTTGCTTTTGCGCACTCATTGCGGCTCATGCCTCAGAGGACTATCCGCCCGCTCGCTGGGTTCCTGCGTATTCGGGCAACTACACCACGTCTAATCGCCCCAACACCTATCCGATATGGTATGTGGTGGTGCACGTGGTGCAGGGGTCGTACAACGGCTGCATCTCGTGGTTCCAGAACCCCAGTTCGCGCGTCAGTGCGCACTACGTGATTCGCTCCTCCGACGGCGAAGTGACGCAGATGGTGCGCCACAAAGACATCGCGTGGCACGCAGGCAACTGGTGGTATAACTGCCGTTCCATCGGCATCGAGCACGAAGGCTGGGTGGACGACCCCAGATGGTTCACCTACGCCATGTATTATTCCTCCGCCGCGCTGGTACGCCACATCTGCCGGACATATGGCATTCCCCGCACACGCAGCTACATCATCGGACATGTGGAGGTGCCCGGCGCAACGCACACCGACCCCGGTCCCAACTGGGACTGGGATTTCTACATGCAGATGGTGCAGTCCTCGGCGATACTGGAAGAGGCTTCGGTTCCGCTTACCCTGCGACCGGGCGAAACCGCCTCTGCCCTGCTTCGCTTCCGCAACACCGGTGACATCACCTGGCAACCGATGGGCAGCACGCCGGTACGCCTGGGCACGCAGAACCCCCGCGACCGTTATAGCCCCTTCTTCACGCCGGGTAGCTGGATTTCACCCAATCGTCCCACCGCCGTCGCCGCCATCACCCCGCCAGAAGGATATGGCGATTTTGCATTTACCCTGACCGCGCCCGAACGCTACGGCAGCTACACAGAGAGCTATCAGCTGGTGCGTGAGGGGATAACGTGGTTCGGTCCCGTTGTGTCGTTCCGCGTCGACGTGGTGCCCTGGGATGTGGTCTACGATAACACCAGCGCGAACTTCACCGTATGGGGCACGTGGAGCACGGGCACTACCGCCCCCGGCAAATACGGGACGGACTATCGCTGGACAAGCACCAACCCCAACAGTACCGCCTACGCCCGCTGGTACCTGAACGTGCCCAGAGACGGCTATTATGATGTGTACGCCTGGTGGAGCCAGGGCTCTAACCGCAGCACCACCGCACGCTACGAGGTGGTGCATCGCGGAGGCACCACCGTGAAGATAGTGAACCAGCAAAAGGACGGCGGCAAATGGAACTGGTTGGGACGATACCAGTTCATCCGAGGCACAGGCTTTGTGTACCTCCGCCCGAAAGCACCCTCAGGTTACGTGGTGATTGCCGATGCGGTGCGTATCGTCGGTCCCCTGAACCCGATGAGGCGGTAGGAGAGTAGTAACGATGCGCCCTCTGCTGCTCACAGCCTTATACTTCGTCGTGTGCTTGCAGGCGCAGGCTAACGATTGGCAAAAGGACACTCGCTTGCAAAAGGCGGTTACCCTGCACCTCGCCAATGCCCTGCTGGACGAAGTGGCACAGGAACTGAGCAAACGGACGGGGGTCGCTTTTACCGTAGACCCCGCCCTGCAGGAAGAAAAAGCCACCCTTCTGGTGAAGGACAAACCCGCGTGGCAGGTGCTGGAGAAGCTGACTACCCTGCTAGACCTCCGGTGTGAGAGCAGAGGGGAGGCTTACCACCTGTTTCCCGACCCCAAAGCGATACAGCAGGAGCGTGCCACGCTGGAGTGGGAGCGCAACGCCCTGCGCCGCGATGCTGAGAAGATATTGCAACAGTGGTCGCAAGCCGTCAGAGAGGACTACCTGAGCCTGGTAGCAAAACGGCGTGCCGTGGAAGAGGAGATGGGGCGTCTGGAAAGGGAGAAACCTCCCGGCTGGCAAGACCAGCGCGACGCCCTCGCCAAACGGAGTCACCTGCTTAGCGGGGTTTCTCTGCACCAATACCTTGCGGGCTGGTGTTATCGTCGGTTTCCTGCAAGCGTATGGAGACCGTTCTGGGATGGAGAGGTGCTGTGGTTCTCCACCGGCGAAGAGCCGAACACCTTGCCCCTGCCCCCCGACGCCCTCAGATGGGTGACGCTCTTAGACCCCAATGCCCAGCTGGTACACTTTGGCATCCGCTTCGACAGGCAACAGAAGCGCCTGCTGTTTTATCTGAGGACGCATTCGGCACAGCCGGCTGAGACAAGTGTAGATATCGACTTCTCCGTGAATGAGGAAGGGATACCACCCGATGCTTCCCTGCAGATACCATTGCACCAGCGCTGGCTGTCGTGGTGTAGCCCGGAGGAGGCTCTTGAACGCGACCCGCGACTGAAGAGGCGGATTCAACGCAGGTCTGTCTCGTCAGACTGGCGGTCGCCTGCCATGATTGCCGACTGGCTTCAGCGTTTCGTCATGTACAGTGGTTTCAACGTGGTTGCCGACTCCTTCCGCCTGTTTGAACCCCTCATCGAACAGGGTGACACCTTGATAGAGTGGTTGCGAGCCTCCCCTATCTGGGATGCAGGCTATCTCCGTGTGGAAGAGGACTGGCTGCTGTTTCGCCACTGGCGATACTGGCAACTGAAACGGAGCGAACTACCGGAGAGGCTGGTGCGCGCGATGGAGCGCATGGCGCAAGAAGAGGGCGTATCGCTGGATGACTACGCTGCTCTCGCGTCCCACCTCACTTCGGAGGGAATGGCACGCCTCGTATGGCGAGAGTACCTTTTCCGCTTTGACCATGCTCCCCTGCAACACGCCGCGCCTGCTCTCCGCTTCTGGGCAAGCCTGACTGCAGACCAGAAGAAAGCCGCTCTGCAACGACAGCCTCTGCCCTACCTGAGCCTCACCCCCGCCCAACAGACGTTGTTTCGCGAGGCGATGCTAGCGAAACTGTACGAGGAGCCGAAGACCGTTCTCTTCGAGGCGTTGAACAACGCGGAGTTACAGCCGTCTCTCGCTTTCGTAGTGGAACGCTGGCGCGAACAAGCCTACACGCTCACCGACGAAAGGGTGTCTATCACCGCCGAAAGCCCTGAGGAGCTGGAGCAACAGCGCCGCCTGATTCCCAACGCTCTCGACAGGCAGGCACAGGCTCAACTGGAGCAGATAACCTTCTACTTCGGCGTCGATTCCTGGAGGTCTGTGCGCTATGACTTCTCGATTCGCAGAAACTCTGTCTCTACTTCTCCTGTGAGAGAGGAGCCTTTTTCGAAGATTTTATCAGAAAAATAGCTTCTCCTCATTGACAATTGCGTTATTATCCTGTATATTTAGAGTAGTGAATTGAATAACTATAGTATATCTGTCTTATTTTTATAGACTAGCAGCCCGAAGCGTTCTACACAACAAACTCTTTGTTCTCGGGAGGAGCTTCCTGTGAACGTGCAAAAGCGTTGGCTCTGTCTGAGCGCAGTAGCGCTGGCATTGTTAGCAGCGGTAACTGTTGTGGCGGAGAAAGAGCAGCAGAAGACAACCCCTTATCCGCTGAGCCTCTTCGCCAAGGCAACGCCCGATGATTATATGGGCGAGAAGGACTGCGCTGAAGCGGGATGCCACTATCCTCACGCCGATAACTTCAACCGCTCGCCGCACGCCCCCTTTGTGCGAAACCCGAAACTGCCAATCGACCAGCAGGGATGTGAAGCCTGCCACGGACCGGCGAAACCCCACCTCGAAGACCCATCGAAAATCTTCAGCTACAGCCAGTCCAAGCCAGCGGACATCGCAGCGATGTGCTTGCGCTGCCATGCGGACACCATGCGCCTGTCACAATGGCATCGCACCCAGCACGGAAAAGCGGATGTCGCCTGTACCGCGTGCCACCAGATTCACTGGCAACCGCACAAGGAGCCACCCGCACGAGGTCTGATCAACCTGGGAAGCCTGCGCTCGCCGCAGACGGAGAAGGAGCCCCAGCCTCGTCGCCTGCTGAAGTTCGACGACCCCATCCTGTGCAGTCAGTGCCATCAGCGTCAGGCGAACGAGTTCCGGCTCAACTTCCACCATCCGGTTCCTGAACGCAGGCTGGAGTGCAGCGAATGTCATGAGGCACACCCCAGCAAGGCAGCGCAGAAACGCTTCCGCCCCATCAAAGAGATGTGCGTCAGCTGCCATCCCGACAAAGCCGGACCGTTCACCTATGAGCACGACCCGGTTGCCGGATGGAGTGGAGAGGGATGTACTGAGTGCCATCGGGCGCATGGCTCGCAAAATCCCAAACTGCTGAACGCCTTCTCGAGAGGGTTGTGCGCTCAGTGCCATACCGACAAATCGGCAACGCACTACCCCGGGCGCACTTGCTGGATGGCAGGTTGCCATGCGGCTGTGCATGGCTCCAATTCCGACGCGCTGTTGCGTCGCCCGTAGGGGGTAAACGTGATGGACGACAAACGTGGTGCTATTACTCGCCGAATCGCTTATGCCCTGCTCACGAGCGGGCTACTGATGTGGTGTCTGTGCGCGGCTTCGCCGGCTCATGCGCAGGTCACCCCACCGTCGGAACAGGAGGCTCAGGCTTCGCCAGAGGCACCGGAAGCCCCGCTGCCACCACCGCCCAAGCCTGTCTCTATAGACCTTGGCTGGTCATGGTGGAACGTGGACGGCAACCTCGCCAAGTTCCGACAGTACGCCACCCCACCGAACAGTCGATTCATCCGCGAGCTGCGTTATATCTCGCCCTTCTGGCGCACGGGCGACAACCTACGCCTGCAGCTGTGGAGCCCCACAGAAGACGACTATCGGCTGGAAGGCAACCTGTCGTTTGGATTCGGTACCACTCGCATCGAGGCGTGGACCACGCGCAACCGGTTCATCACCCCGGTTCCCGACATCCCACCGACCAGCGAGCGCAGCGTGACCGAATCGTTCCTCAAACAGTCGCTGACGCCCGATTTTGCGGTCTTCGTCCGCTATCGTCAGGACGGACAGAACCACTATCTGGAGTCCCCACGCACGCCCCTGCTGCAAAACACCCGCTACTGGGATGCGGTCGCTGAGGGCAAGCTGGGCAACGGACAACTCAGTATCGGCTACACCGACTGGCGATACTTTGACCGAACGAACACCTTCCCGGATACCAGCATGGAACGCTGGCATGCCCGCTATCTGTGGGAGGTCAACCCCGCTCTGGCTGTAGAGGGAACCTTCGCCCGCATGGACCTGCGCCAGCAGAACCGCCCCAGCAGCAAAATGGAGACGCTGAACCTGGCAAGCGACCTCGTGCTGGGTACAGCAACGGAGCTGGCTCTCTCGTTCCGGCAGGACAAGATAGCGCTGCCGGTGGTGCAAAACGCCTCCGTCCGGGAGCGACGCAGCACCAGCGCGCTGCTTATCCACCGCTGGAACCGATGGAGCCTGCAGGTAGGCGTGCGCGAGCGCGAGGCGGAGCGGGTACGCGCCGACCGCAGCTTCGTCGACGTGCCGCGCTGGTGGACGGTGGAAGGCAGGCTATGGGGCAGGCTCAGTAAACAACTGCGCCTGACGCTACGCGGTTGGGACGAACACCTTAATGACCCGCCCGCTATGCTCACCGCCGACCCGCGTTCCCTGTACTGGGACAACCGGCGGTTTGCGCAGGTCAAACTGGATGGAGGCACAGCCGCCTTCAACGGCTACATCACCTACACCTACCGGCGGTGGGCAAACGGTGCACGCGCTGTCGCGCTGAACCTGAACGGCATCACGCTGGGGGGCACATGGACACCCAGAGAGGACCTCAGCCTGTTTGCCGAGTACTCGTCCGAAGCGTGGACAGCGCGCAGCGAGGTCACACAGTTCCCCACGCTGGGCAACTTCGTGCCGAACAGCAGGGTCAGCACCGTCGGACTCAACTGGAGCATCAATAGCCGCGCCACCCTTAGCGCGAGCTTCACCAACTTCGTTACCGACAACGACAACCCGCTGTTACTGCGGGACGGCAACACCGAAGGACGTTTCTTTACCGCGAACATCAGCTACCGGCTGCCTTCGGACTACGAGCTGACACTAACCATCGCACCGTGGAGCTATCGCGATGAGGTGGTTAGCCTGATGGATTACGATACGCATCTGGTTTTGCTGTCACTGAGCGGAAGGTTCTAAGAACACCGAGAACCAAGGGAGGTTATCACCATGAAAAGCGTGAGACGTTTCGTTCTGACAAGCTTCACTCTCGCCCTGGTGGCTGCTGCCGTCTTGATATTGTATGGATGCGGGGGTGAAGCGACCAAGCAGACCACCCTGTCCATTGAGGAGGCGTTCCGCACCAGCCTGCACGCCACCCGAATGGGCAAACTCACCTGGTACAGCAAGGCAAACGGTGGACTGGAAACACTGACCAACATGCCCTTGCCCGAAGGATGTGCACGATGTCACCCAGGCACCAAGGCAGACGGCACCCCCATCGATTCTGCGACCTATCAGCCCGGTTGTGACGACTGCCATACCAGCCCGGGCTCGCCGGTTAGCGACCAGATTTGCCTGAAGTGCCACGGGCGACAGGCACGCGAGCTGGCACTGGGCTATTCGGACGTGCACCGAGCGAAGGGCTTTCGCTGCATGAGCTGCCATACCCTAGAGGATGTGCATGGCGACGGCAAACAGTATGTCTCGTGGCTGGACGAAGGTGCGGTGAAGGTCAAGTGCGAACACTGCCACCGCTCGCTGGCAGACAATCGGGCGCACAACATCCACAAGGATGATGTGGACTGCCTGGCGTGCCACACCCAATCTGTTGTCTCTTGCTATAACTGCCACGTACAGAGCGAGATACAGGGCAAAGTGAAGCGTCCGCACACGGTACTGAAGGACTGGGTACTGCTCCTGCGGCGCAAGAGCACCGGTAAAGTGACTACGGGCAACCTAATGACTGCCAATTACAACGATAAAACCATCGCCGTGCTTGCGCCGTACCGCGCCCACAACATCGTCAAAAACGCCCGCAAGTGTGAAGACTGCCACGACAACGCAGTCATTCGCGAGTACAACCAGACGGGCAAAATCACTGTGACAAGGTGGGACGGTTCCAAAATCGTGAACACCAAGGGGGTTATTCCCGTACCGCCTGACTGGCAGACGGCGTTTCAGGTGGACTTTGTGGACTACACGGGCGACCCCACCTCACCGACGACAGACCCCACCAAGTGGGTGTTTCTGGAGTCTGGAGCCGACCTGAAGCAGATGATGTATGCGGAGCCGTTAACGACGGGGCAGTTGCAGAAACTGTCTCAACCTTACACCTCACCGTAGGAGAACGCTGTGCGTTGCAAAGGAGGTCACGTCTATGCACAGAAAACGCATTCTTTGGCTGGCAAGCGTCTCGCTGGCGCTGGCGGTTGCGGTGGTCGCGCTGGAGGGATGCGGGGGCGGAGGTGGTCCCCTGGTGCAAGCACCGGGCACCGGAACCCCGTCGCCTTCGTCCCGATTTATCGAGCTGCTGCCAGCGGCTCAGAAGGACGCCACCTATGTCGGCTCCGAGCAATGCGCCCGGTGCCACGGCGCGGGAAGCCGCCAGACGGGCGTAGAACCGGTGGCCATAGCGTGGGCAAAAACCAAGCACGCCCAGGTGAACGTGGGCTGCGAGCAGTGTCATGGACCGGGTAGCAAACACGCCGCCGCGCCGTCCAAGCAGAACATCCTCACCTACCCCAACGCAGCGAGCTCGGTGGTCTGTGCGCAGTGCCACGGCACTATCGCGGCGCAGTACGAACAGTCCGGGCATGCCGGCGCAGTAGAAGTGGTTATCGAGGAAGCAGAATCGAACCCGAACTTCTACGGCAAAACCTGTTTCCGCTGCCACAGCGCACCCTTCCGCGCCCAGATGGTAGACAGTAAGCTCACGTACGGGCAGACGCGCGACGCCATCGACGCTGCCATCCAGGCGATGAGCGCAGACTCCATCGTGGAGATTGCACACGCCACCCACGAGAGCGCGTCCTGCGCTTCCTGCCATGACCCGCACCGCCAGACCGGCAACCTGACCTGGCAGGGCAAGGAGGTACAGCTGCGCCGCGCGGTGTTGAACACCGATACCACCGACGTGGCTCCGGGCACACCGGTGAAGCAGCACACCACCTTCAACCAGATATGCGCCTCGTGCCATAACGGACGAGGAGGCAACCCGTCGGATGCCGCGCTCAACGCCGGAACCGCCCGTCCCAACTTCCACTCCAGTAACCAGTATAATATGCTGATGGGCATCACCGGCGTGGAGGAACAGCCCGGTCCCCTGGTGCGCACCACCGCTCACGCTACCGCGCCCGGGCAGTGCTCCCACTGCCACGTGGCGAACGCACGCCATACCTTTACCGTGAGCTACGACACCGGTTGCTCACCGTGCCATACGACGGCGGATGCGGCAGCACGTGTCCAGGCGACCAAGAGCCAGATCGAACAAGGGCTGCTGGCACTGCGCTCGCGCCTGCAGGCATGGTCACAGCAAACCTTCGGCGACCCCGACCTGTGGAACTACACCACCCTCATTCCGGCGGGCAAAACCGCTCCACCCCAGGCGCAGGTGCCCATTGAGGTCAAGCGAGCACGCCACAACTACTGGTTCATCCTGCGTGACGCCAGCTTCGGCGTGCACAACGCGGCTTACGCCCGCTACTTGCTCGATGTGGCGAACACCAACCTGGACCGGCTGGGAGCGGGAGCAGACTCGCGTGCAGCGAGCCTGTCACCTGCTACACGGCGTGCCATTCTCCAGTCGGACCTGCAAAGGCTGAAAGACTCGTATCGCCGGGGCGTCGAGTAGTGGTCGACGAGGTACTGTGAAGGCAACCTCACTTCCCCTCCCTCTCCCGCCGAGTGGCGGGAGAGGGAGATTTTGCTCCCTCACTTACCCACGCTTA
>CALJAP010000146.1 GCA_938027655.1 uncultured bacterium
GCACTGCACGGCGAGAACGGCGACCTTTGGGCGGTCACCATCTTCAATAACCGCACAATGGAGGAGCAACGGCTGGAAGTGGATGCGGCGGTCATCAGCATCGGCTTCAACGCCGATGTGGGCGCTATCAGAAACTGGGGACTGGATATGGAAGACCACCTCATTCGGGTGGACCATTTCGTGCGCACGAACCTGCCCGGTGCTTTTGCAGCGGGCGATGTGGTAACCTATCCCGGAAAGCTCCGGCTGATTGCCACAGGCGTTGGGGAAGCTGCGATTGCGGTGAACTCGGCAAAGCGGTGGATAGACCCTACCGCGCAGTTCTTCCCCGGGCACAGTAGCGATATGAAACTGTGAGCAGGGAGGCATGATGCAAAGAGCGGTCATCTACGTGCTGATTGTGCTGATAGCAGGGCTGGTCATTTATGCGTTCCAGCCCCCGAAGCAGATCGGAGAGGGAGACTCCGCTCCCAATATCACCCTGAATCTGCTGGACGGCGAAACCAAATCGCTGGCAGATTACCGCGGTAAGGTGGTGGTGCTGGACTTCTGGGCGACATGGTGCGCCCCCTGCCGGTTCGCCATGCCCAAGATGATAGAGTTTTACAATCGCCACCGCCACCAGAACGTAGAGGTCATCGGTGTAGCGGTAGACGTCACCAGTCGTGTAGAGATAGAACAGTTCGTCAGGGAGATGGGGGTCAATTATCCCATCGCCGTTGATAGCGAGGCAAAGGCAAAGGGTGCGTACGAGGTCAGGAGCTTGCCCACACTGTTCATCATCGACAAAGAGGGCAACATCCTGTTGCGTCTGGAAGGCTACGACCCGCAGAACACCATCCAGGCGCTGGAAGATACGGTAAAACGTGCTCTGTAGCCCTTTACCCCACCCGCACCAGTTTGATTTTGTTTGGGTCGTTGGTGCCGATGCCCATCTGTGCGGCGGTCTGCAGGTAGCGCACCGGTCGTCCCACCTGCGCCAGGGGCGGCAAGCCCATCTCCTTGCGTCTCGCCTCGATAATCTGCCAGCCGACGGTGTCGATGGCGATGGGGTCGGTGGAGGCGAGGACGGCGTTGTAGTCCCACGCCGCGTCTCCGCGCAGACCCGGACCTCCGTCGGCTATCGGACGAATGGCATCGCACACAATCAGGCGTGTCTTCTGGCGGATGGCGGGTAGCGCGTTCAGGTCAGCCAGATAGGGGTCGCAGTTATTGCCGTGATGCGCGCCCGGGTTATCGAACGAACCGTAGTGGTTCTTGCAGGCGTTGGTGATGCCCGCGATGCTGTGGTCTTTCAGGATGGGCGCGTTCACCAGTGCGGTGATGCGTTCGGTGAGAATCTTGCTCAGGCGTCCGTTAAAGGAGCCGTGTCGGGTAGGCGAAGGCTCGTAGTCGCCGTTCGTTCCGTAGCACTTGACGCCCGGCCCCTCGCGATTCAGGGTGAACCCTGATTTTGCTAGGTCTGCGTCACTACGGTCCCAGATGATGATATTTTCCGGCTTCACACCCGCCAGCTTCAACCCCTCCACAATCGCCATCACCACCTCGGGATGGGTGGACGCCCCTCGCCCGAACAGGCAGTTGACCTTAATGCCCACCACATCCTCCGGGCTGAAGTAGCGTTTCCATGCTTCCCGGTCGCTCCTCTCCCCGCTCAACCGTCGCACCGCTTCGAAGACCATCGCCTGCGCTATCTCCGGGCGTACCCGATGCGCTTCGGTTTGCACGTTAGGGTTCTTGACCTCTACTACCGTGCTCTGCGGGTTCCTTTTGTCTTGTAGTAACACAGCGAACACCGCGGCGGGGGTATACAACCCTGCCCCCGTCATCATCAGCTCTTTCAGAAACTCTCTTCTCGATGGCATGGTGCTTCACTCCTCTTTTTCCAGATGTCGTTCGTAGAATCGCTTTTGCGCCTCGCGCGTCAGGTGGCGCAGGTCGCCCAGGGTGGTAACGCGAATTGCCGCTACCGGCTGCACTGGGCACTTGGCTTCGCACTCTCCACAGCCCGTACACAGGTATTCGTTCACGAACGGGCGTCGCAAGCCGTCCACTACCTTCCAGTGCAGTGCCCGATAGGAGCAGTGCTCGTCGCACACGAGGCATTTCTTATCCTGCGCCCACACGATGCACGAGCTCCTGTCTATTATTGCTCTTCCGATGAAGAGGTACTTCTTTTCCGCTGCGGTGAAGGGCTGGATGGCGTCGGTGGGGCACACATCACCGCAGGCGGTGCAGTGCTGAGCGCAATGCCCGATGCGTGGAACCAGCACAGGCGTCCAGAAGCCCTCGATGCCCGCCTCGGCGAGCGCAGGCTGTAAGCCGTTGGTGGGACATACCTTCATGCACAGACTGCACCGCACGCACTTCTGCAGGAACTGCTGCTCGTTCAGGCTTCCGGGCGGGCGGATGCGGAAGGCACTGGACGCCTTGATAGGCGAGTTGCCCACCTTCTTCGCGCCGATGTCGCCTGCGCTAATCCCTGCCCATAGTGCACCCAGCGCAGCAAAGCCAAGCAGCCGGCGGCGGTTGAGGTCGGTCGCCGTTTCGAAACCCTCGCGCCGCAGCGTGATGGGGAAAGAGGTTGCTCCGGGCGCACACACCGATACGCAGTTATAGCAGTAGATGCACTCTCTCGCCAGATAGTGGTGCGAATCGGGCAGGATTGCGCCCATCTTGCACTCGCGGTCGCAACGATGGCACTCGATGCACTTATCCGACCGGGTTTGCCGTCGCACGATGCCCCAGCCCGAGAACACCGCCAGCAGCGCACCCAGCGGACACAGGTTGCGACACCAGAAACGTCGGCTCACCAGCCCCAGCGCGAGAATGCCCGCGAAGAATATCGCCACCAGCAAGTTCATCCGGTAGTGCGGCTGAGTTTCGGGAATAAAGGCTATTTGCGTCAGCGAGGGCGCCCAGTCCGCCACCCACGGCGAGCCGGTCACCGCTCGCCCCAGCACAGCGACCGGCGCGAACAGCACCCATACCACCGTGCGCGTGAGGATGGCGAACGGGTCAAAGAAGTAGGCAACCTGCACCGAGAACAGCGCGGACACCAGCACCGCTGCGAGGATATAGTACTTGACCTGCGGGAAACCCTTCGCTCCGGCGGCACGTCGGGTTCTCCGTACCAGAAAGCGGTCGGACAGGTCTATGACGGTTCCCATCGGGCAGAACCACCCGCAGAAGAACCTGCCCAGTAGCAGAGTCAGCGCGAGCATGACCGCCGCCAGAGGAATCAGCGCGCTGATCACCTCACGCGAGGCGATGAAGGTGCTGAGCACAGCCAGCGGGTCGGCGCGGAAGAAGAAGTCCACCGGAATCGGCGAGCGTACGGGATATACGGTAAACGCCAGCAGCACCACGAACAGCGCGAGGAAGAGCACCTGTACGATGCGACGGGCGTTTTGCATCCGCCAGAAGCGCGGACGTACCCTCCCCACCGTCTTGAACCGCTTTCGCGCCTCTGTGACCGTGCTCATCGGCTATACCCTCGTGATGTTCAGGCGATTCAGGCGTGCTTCGCCCACACCCAGCCGGTGTGCGTGCATGATGTAGCCGATGTCGTCCGGCTTCAAGCCGAACAGGGTGGTGGCGAAGGCATCCGCCGCTACCGGGTCTACCGCCGCGATAATCTGGTTGGGGTGTGCCACCTCGCCGGGTCCCTTGGGTCCTTTGGTGACCAGAATACGGGTGGCGTCAACGATGGTTAAATGCGGCTTCACCGCCAGCGCAAAATCGCCGATGCATTCATGCACGCCGAGGGTATGCCATTCCTGGCGGTTCCACACAATACCCATCAGGTTCTTCAGACCCAGCGTCACGCGGGTGGCGCTGTGGTCCTTGGCGACGGGCAGGTTAATGAAGCAGTCCGCCTCTAGTACATCCCGCGCTACCTGCGTCTGCTGGAGCGCTTTCGCCCCTGTGATGTTTACGGGGCGATACAGCCCCTCGGCGTTGGCGTTGACGATGACCGCCCCTCCTGCCTCTGCCGCCCTGCGGATACCGCTCATCTCGAAGCAGGCGGTAGCCGGGTTGTCACAGGTGTGTTCCACAATCAGGATGCGCTTCGCGCCAGCCTTCTTGCATAGTTCCACCACTGCCGCTACCACTTCGGGGTTAGTATTCGCAGCCTGCTCGGGGGTGCGCAACCACGCCGCGTTCGGCTTCAGCACCACCGTGTCGCCCGGGTGTACGAACTTCTCGATGCCTCCCAACGGGCGCAAAGCACGCTCTACCATCTCCCTCGCGCTACCCCGCGAGGCGACCGCTACGGTGTTTTGTACCTTCTTGAGGTGCTCCGCTTTCTCGGCGCTCAGCGGTTTCTGAGAAGCACCGGACCGCCCACCTCCCTGTCCTGAACAACCGGCGATCACTGCCATACCAGCCAACCCTAACCACTGCAACATGTCGTGCCGGTTCATGGGGAAACCTCCTTTACCTTTATGGACGTTGTACCGCTTGCAAAAGGTACACTTTCTTTGCTGTTCGGCTCATTTTATCTAGCGTGTGTATCATTATAACATGCCCGGAGGATGTTGGCAAATGGAGTAACGGTAGCGTCCATCTCTGGAGGGCGAACATCCGAGTGAAGCCGAAAACCTGCGCGCCGCAACGGCTTGGCAGGAGCCTCGCCCTCCAGAAGGTGTAATAGCTAGCGCAGGCTGGCTTCGTTTGAGGGGGAACGGCTTAACCTGTGTGTGCGTGCCAAGTTGAAATCTTCGAGCGCATCCCCTTGATAGGGCGTCACTACAATAGACCATCCCACACAGAACCCCGCTGCACGTCAATAAGCCGTTGGAGCAATCCGCGCGTGCAGCGTACATCTTCTAACGCATAGATACCTAATTCCGTTAACGCCTCAGAGTTATACAGGTGCTTCCAGTGGTTCCACAGGCGCACCGCATCCTCGCCGCGCATTGCTGTGATGCTGGGGTGACGCGGCACGCGCAGGTGGGAGAGAAGCGTCTTCAGCTTCAGATTGGGCGTTCGCAGCAAGCCCAGGTCGCGCAGGGGCATAGCGACCTGGGTGTAGATATCCAGATGTTGCCACCTGCGGAACACCGGGCGTACCTGTGGCAGGTGATGGGCGATAAAGGGCAAGTCAAACTGCTCGCCGTTGTAGGTGGCAACGCGCGATAGAAGCTCCGCGTGCTCGGCAAACTGCTCTAAGGGGCAGACGGCAATGCTATCGTAGCCGTACTCCTGCGCTTTCGCCTCGAGGAGACGCAGGATTTCCACTGCATCATGCAGGTTGTTCACGTAGAGCCTTGCTTGCTTCCCCTCATCCTCCTGGTAGAGGGCGATCAAGGTTAACTCGCTGGTAGCAGGGTTGATGCCGGTGGTTTCGATATCCAGAAACACGGCATTCAGGTAGTCCATGAGGTGATGCTTCATTGATACCCCCTGCAAATCGTGAACCTACGAAGTGCCTTTGTGTCGCACTCGAACCCGACTTGTGCTCACCGTAACAATCGCTCCTTTCTCCAAATCACCAGCATGGGTATCAAGCACCCTTTGCAGTAAGGACTTGCGTAAAGGCACGGTTACATCGGGCAAACGCACAATTGCGTGGTGTGGCATACCCATGCGGACGGACAGCTCTCCAAAATCCTTGTCCAGAGTAATGATAACCCGGTTCTCACGATAACCTAGGTCGATAATTGATGCGTCCGCCATTTTAGGATCTATGTCCCGCACTTCCAGTACATCATGTCCCTGCGAGCGAAGCCACTCTGCAAGTTGCCCACCAGCAGGTACATCGACCAAAAACTTCATGCAGCTCCCTCAATGGATATGAACTCAATCTGCTCATTGGCTACCAGAGAACGCGCATAGGCAAGGCAAGCCCGAATGTCCTCCATTTCCAGATCAGGGTAATCTTCCAGAATCTCCTGAGGTGTCGCCCCTTGCTCTAGCAAGGACAAAATGGTTTCCACCTTGATACGCAAGCCTCTTATCACAGGCTTGCCGCCGAAGATGGACGGGTTGACGATAATCCGTTCGAGTAGGTTTGATTCCATAATGCACCCCCCCTGTAAGTCTGGACAGCGATATATTATCATAGAATCTCAGCGATGGAAAGCATACGGCTTCTCCGGGAAGATAGCCCCTGTTTCGGTCGTATAGGTCGTTAGTGTTCAGCATGTGTAACCTTCCTGCATCTGCCCGCTATATGGTGGATGCTCCGAATCACAGCTGGATGCGCTAGGGCAGTGTGGTCGGAGACCCTCCTGTTAAACCTTCTGCCGAAGGGCGTTTTCCAGCAGGTCAAACATCTCGGAGAGGGCGGCGAGCGGTGAGGTGCTTCCTGCCAACGACAACCTCACCCCCTCGCCGGTGAACTGATGTTGTCGGTATACGTGTGTGAGCGCACGAACTGCCTGCGGTGTGAGCCGGGCATGGCTCTGGAAGCGGATATTCGCCCACTGCTTGTCCGCTTTCACCTCGGCGATGCCCATACGTGCCGCCTGCAGGCGCAGGCGCAACAGCCATAGCGCGTTTTGCACCACCTCCGGCAGAGGTCCAAAACGGTCGCGCAGTTCCCTCTCTATCTCGTCCACATCCGCCATTTTGCGCACCGCCGCCATCTTCTTGTAGAAGAAAATGCGCTGGGACTCGTCGGCGATGTAGCCGGGCGGGATGTACACATGCACAGGCACGTCCACCGGCGGCAAGAAGAACGTCTCCTCGGGCTGGCCTCGCAGCTCGCGGATGGCTTCCGCCAGCATCTCGGCGTACAGCTCAAAGCCCACCGAGATCATCGCGCCGTGTTGTTCCGCGCCAAGCAGGTTGCCCGCGCCGCGAATCTCCAGATCACGCATCGCCAATTTCAGCCCCGCCCCCAGTTGCGCGAACTCGCGCAGGGCATTAAGGCGTTGCTGGGCGCGATCATCCAGCCTGGTGTCGTTGCGGTAGAAGAAGTAGGCGTACGCCTGGCGGTCGCTGCGCCCCACGCGCCCCCGCAGCTGATACAGTTGAGCCAGCCCCAGCCGATGCGCCCGTTCCACAATCAACGTGTTGGCGTTGGGCACGTCCAGCCCGTTCTCGATGATAGTGGTGCACACCAGCACATCGAAATCGTGATGGTAGAAACCCAGCATCACCTCTTCCAGTTCGTCGTCGGGCATCTGACCGTGCGCCACGCGAACCCGCGCAAAAGGCACAAGTTGCTGCACATGCTGGGCGACATGGTAGATACTCTGCACGCGGTTGTGCACATAGTACACCTGCCCACCACGCTCCAGCTCGCGCAAAATAGCCTCGCGTACCACGTCGTCATCATAGGGGCGCACGATAGTGCGGATAGGCAGGCGTCCGAACGGCGGGTCATTAATCACGCTCATCGCCCTCAAGCCGCCAAGTGCGATATGTAGAGTGCGCGGGATGGGCGTGGCGGTGAGTGTCAGCACGTCCACCTGCGTGCGCAGACGCTTGATATGCTCCTTCTGCGCGACCCCGAAACGCTGTTCCTCGTCCACCACCAGTAGCCCCAGGTTGTGGAACTGCACATCTTTGGAGAGCAAACGGTGCGTGCCGATAACCACATCCACCGCACCCACGCGCAAACCCTCGACCACCTCCTTTTGCTCCTTTGGGGAGCGGAAGCGGTTGAGTAGTTCCACGCGGATGGGATAGGCGGCGAACCGCTCGCGGAAGGTGTTGTAGTGTTGTGCGGCGAGCACGGTAGTGGGGCACATCACCGCCACCTGCTTGCCCTCCATCACCGCCTTGAACGCAGCGCGAATCGCCACCTCCGTTTTGCCGAAGCCCACATCGCCGCATATCAGCCGGTCCATCGGCTTGCGGCTGCCCTCCATATCGCGCTTCACTTCTAGAATGGCGCGTCGCTGGTCAGGTGTCTCCTCGTAGGGGAACGCCGATTCCATCTCCTGTTGCCAGGGGGTGTCGGGGCTATAGGGCGGGCGTTCGGCGGCTTCGCGCGCGGCGTACAGGCGAATCAGCTCCTCTGCCATTTTGCGCGCTTTTGCCTTCGCACGCCGCTTGGTCAATACCCACTCCGAGCCGCCCAGTCGGTGTACCTCGGGCGGGTTTTCCTCCGAGCCAATATACTTCTGCAGACGGTCAATCTGGTCGGTAGGAACCAGCAGGGTGTCCGGTGGGGCATACTGGATGAGCAGGTAGTCGCGGCGCACACCCAGCACCTCGCGCTGTACGATGCCCCGATAGATGCCGATGCCGTGATGGATATGCACCACGTAGTCGCCCGGGCGCAGGTCCAGGATGGAAGAGAGCGGAATGCCTTCGTGCACATGCCGCCGCAGAATGCGTACCCTGCTTGCGCCGAACAGCTCCGCATCGGTCAGCACCACCAGCCGTGCCCTCTCCCACAGAAACCCGCTGGACAGGCGTGCGTGTGCTATCATCAGCGCACCGCGCTCTCCATCGGTGGGCGTGTCGGTGGGGAATAGCTCGTGTTCTTCCAAAATCTCGCGCACACGGTGTGGCTGTTCTGTGGCAACCACTACCACGCACCGACTCTGCAGCCAGTTGCGCAGAGTGCCCATCAGCGCGGGCAGTTGCCCCCGGTAGCCGGGCAGTGCCCGTGCGCTCAGCTCCTCCTCCCGCACTTTGGGAAGCACTTCGCGCGGTGTGGGAATACTGCTGAACGCCGTCCACTGCCGAGCGTGCAGGATATGTTCTATCAGGGCGGGGAAGCCATCAGGCTGTGGTACAGCGAGCGGTAGTGCCTGCCATAACTTCTCCAGCGCAAGCATCTCCCCGCGTTTGACCCGATGAGAGAGTACGTCCAGCGCGTCACGGCTGGACTGCGCGTACACCGTTTGCTGGTGCAGCGGTTCGTCCAGTATCAGCAGGCAATCCGATGGCAGATACTGTAGCGCGTTCACCCCGCGGTGTAGCAAGGCGATGTAATGCTCCAGCCGCTCGAACGCCACACGGTTCTGCAGGCGTAGCAGGTCGTCCTCGATGCGCTGACGCAGGTGTTCTAGAGCGCGCTCGTTGCCTTCCGCTATCAGCTGCGCGAGGGTCCCTTCCAGCAGTTGCCGGATGGCGCCGGTTGCTCCCTCCACGTCTGCACTATCCCACAGCACCTCGCGCGCGGGGGTAATGGTGCACTCGTTCAGATGCCCCGTAGCCCGTTGCGAATCGGGGTCAAAAGGCTGGAGACGGTCTATCTCATCACCGAAGAACTCCATGCGCACCGGTTCGTCGGCGTGCACAGGGAATACGTCCAGAATGCCCCCGCGTCGGCTGAACTGTCCTCGCTGCGCCACCATCTCCTCGCGCTCATAGCCCAGCTGTACCAGTCGGCGCAGCAACTCCTCCATGTGTACCATATCGCCCTTGCGCACGGTAAAGGTGGCTTCACGCAGGGCGTCGGGCGGCAAGGTGGGTTCCAGCAGGCTCTGCGGGGTGGCAACCAACACCTTTGCCTGTCCGGTTAGCGCTCTCCATAGCGACTCGATGCGGCTACCGATAAGGTGCAGGTCGGGCGGAGTGTCCTCAAACAGCTCGCCCAGCATGGAAGGCAGTATCACCACCTGTTCTTCACGCACGCCCAGTGCGGCGAGGTCCAGAGCAAGCGTCTCTGCCCGCTGCACGTCCGCCACCAGCACGCACAGCAGGGGGCTATCCTCCCGGAGCGAGGTGGCAATGAGCAGGGGTAACAGATTACCCGACACATCGGTGAACTCGGTGCGGTGAGAGTGAGGCGAGAGCAGATGAGCGCAAGCGCGCACGCCCGGTAGCGCACGGAAGGGTTCCAGCAGCTCCTGTAGGCGAGGAACGTCCATTGTCGGTAGAGATTATACCAGATTTGGGGAGCACTGGTGTATAATGAGAGCGGAATCTCACACGGGCAGAAGAATCGGTCTGTCCGCTTTCCTAGAGAGAGTGGGATGTAGCACGAGGAGGTGATTCCTGTGGCATTACCCCAAACGTTGCAGCCACAGCAAGCAGAGAAGAAGCGCATTACCTGGGAGGAGTATTTGCAGTTGCCCCCCAGCATGGAGCGCATGGAGATCGAGGACGGGGAGATGGTCTTGTTGGCTGGCGCTTCGGCAAAAAATCAGAGAGTTCTAACGAACCTGCTGCTTTTACTGGGCAATGACCCTCAAATGAAAGCCGCTGGAGCGATATTGCCCGCGCCGTTCGATGTGGTTGTCACCCAAGACCCCTTGCGTGTGCGCCAGCCTGATGTGGTATACGTGCGATACGAGAAGGTAGGTGGTTCTGTTGAATCGCTGGATGCACTCGCTCGCCTAGAGGTTGCTCCCGACCTGGTGGTAGAAATCCTCTCCCCGAATGATACGATAGAGAACCTGAACGCCAAGCTGGAGGATTACCACACGCTGGGCGTGTCGGAAGTGTGGCTGGTGGACCTGGTGCCGAACCATGTGTTTGTGCTGTTGCGCGAGGAGGAAGGCTGGAAATGGCAGGAGCCGGTAAAAGGTGAGCAACCTCTCCCCACCCGTCAGCTGGCGCACCGGCAGATAGTGCCCAAGGCGATTTTTGAGGGGTAACAACTCTTTTCCTCAACTTCCTCTGGCTGGAGTATAATATGCTATTGGGGAGGTGAGCCGCATGAGCGAGAAATGGGAGGGCAAACTGGAGCGCATCGACACCTACCGCTGGCGCATCCCGAAAGACTATAAGAAAGGCATGCGCGTGGATGGCATTATCTACGCCAGCGCGCAGCTGATAGAGCATATCGTGCAGGACCAGTCTCCCGATCAGGTGGCGAACGTAGCCACTCTGCCCGGCATCCAGAGCTACTCCATCGCCATGCCCGACATCCACTGGGGTTATGGCTTCCCTATCGGTGGAGTGGCAGCGATGGACATCAAAGAGGGTGTCGTGTCACCTGGAGGCGTTGGTTTTGACATTAACTGCCTAACGGCGGACGCCAAAGTGCTATGTGAGCACGGCTATACGCTGACGCTCGGCGATCTGCAACATCAGTGGGACCAGGAGGCAGTTGTTTGTCAAAGCGCCGAAGAGCGGCGCACGGAGTCGGCGCCCATTGGCGCATACATCAAAGCACGCGCTGATAATCCGGTGTATGAACTGCGCACTCTGGCAGGCGATACCGTGCAGGCAAGCGCCGAACATCCGTTCCTGACACCACAGGGCATGAGGCGTTTGGAAGAGTTGCAGCCGGGCGACCAGATAGCCGTGTATCCCTTTGAAGGTGTACCTTATGAACCGCCGAGCGATGAGGTCATTGTAGACGAGGGAGATATCGCTCGCCTCTTGAATGAGCTCGGTGACCCACATGCTGGAAATCGGATGGGGCAGGTGATGCGTCAACTGCGTCGCCTTAATCTGTTGCCGTTACGCTACAGTTCGTCGGCGTTACCTTACCTCGTCAAGCTGGTAGGCTATGTGATGGGTAACGGCACGCTCTACTTCCAAAGCAATTCAGGCAAAAGTGTCTGTTGGTTCTATGGTGAGGCAGAGGATTTAGAGGACATTCGCCGCGACCTGCAACGAATCGGTTTCACGCCGTCGCAGGTCTATCGTCGTGTTCGCCATCATACCATCGTCAAACCCCACCAGGAGGTACGCTTCAAGTATGAAGAGTGCTCGTTCAAGGTGGTGGGCAGTAGTTTTGCGCTACTCATGATGGCATTGGGGGTGCCGGTAGGTAAAAAAGCTACGCAAGCGTACGATGTACCCTGCTGGCTGCAGCGTGCACCGTTATGGCAAAAGCGGCTGTTTCTCGCTGCACTGTTCGGCGCGGAGATGAATGCACCTGCCGCGTTGCCCGTTCACCAGCACCACTTCCACTATCCTACGCTGTCGATGAGCAAGCGTCCAGAGCAGGCAGAGAGCGGAAGACGGTTCTTGCTTCAGGTTGCCAACATGCTACAGCAATTCGGCGTAGAGGTGCATCCTCCACGCGAGGAGACCGAACCGGTGAACCCGCAAGGCGACCTGTCTGTTCGATTCAAACTGATGGTGCGCAACACTCCAGAAAACCTGCTGAGACTGTGGGCACGGGTTGGGTTTGAGTACAGCCGTTCACGCCGTGCACTGGCAAACGTTGCTGTCCAGTACCTGAAGCACAAAACGCGGATGTTGCAAATGCGCCAGCAGGCATCACTTCTGGCGCGTCAGATGCATCAGGAGGGCAAATCGCCTGGTGAGACCGCCGACGCTTTGAAATCCCACGGCGTGAGCCACCGATTTGTCGAACGCAGTATCTACGCGAACGCTGAGCGCGTGCCGCGAGTGTCCAAAGACTTCCCCACCTTCCCGGAGTATTTGCAGGTAGCTACAGCGGGTATCGAAGGAAGCGGTATGGTGTGGGAGCGTGTCGCCAGTATCACCCCGGTGAGCGGGGTGGAGGAGGTATATGACCTGACTGTGCTGCACCCCGACCATAATTTCATCGCAAACGGGTTCGTTGTGTCCAACTGTGGGGTTCGAATGCTGCGTACCGACCTCACCATCGAAGAGGTGCAGCCGCGCATCAAGGAGCTGGTAGACCAGATTTTCCGTGACGTGCCTGCGGGACTGAAAGGCGAGGGGTTGATTAAGGTCAACCCACAGGAGCTGCGCGAGGTGATGCGCAAAGGAGCCATATGGATGGTTGAGCACGGCTACGGTTGGGAGGAGGATGTGGAGCGTAGCGAGCAAAGTACCACCCTCACCGGACTGCTTCCGCCGGAGCCGTCCAATATTTCCAACCGCGCCATCGAGCGGGGCAAGACGCAGCTGGGCACGTTGGGCGGCGGTAACCACTTCCTCGAGGTGCAGGTGGTAGACGAGATATACGATGCCAAGGTTGCCGAAGCCTTTGGTATCACGCAGGTAGGACAGATTACGGTGATGATACACACCGGCTCGCGCGGGTTCGGACACCAGACCTGCGACGACTACCTGGACGTCATGCAGAGAGCGCAGAAGAAGTACGGAATCGAGCTGCCCGACCGCCAGCTTGCCTGTGCGCCCATCACCTCCCAGGAGGGCGAGGACTACCTGACGGCAATGGCGTGCGCAGCAAACTTCGCGTGGGCAAACCGCCAGGCGATTGCACACTGGGTACGGCAGGCGTTCGCGAAGGTGTTCGGCAGTAAGCCGCAGCAGCTGGGGATGCACCAGATATATGATGTCGCGCACAATATCGCCAAGATCGAGGAGCATGAGATAAACGGCAAAGTCAAGTCGGTCTGCGTGCACCGCAAAGGAGCCACTCGTGCTTTCGGTCCCGGACATCCCGCCGTGCCGGAGGTGTATCGCCACGTGGGACAGCCTGTGTTGATTCCGGGCGACATGGGGCGCTACTCGTTTATTCTAGTGGGCACGGTGACAGCGATGCGCGAGACCTTCGGCTCCACCTGCCACGGTGCGGGGCGTATGATGAGCCGACACGGCGCCATGCGTGAGGCGCAGGGACGCAATATCGCACAGGAGCTGGCGGAAAAAGGCATCTACGTACGCGCCCAGAACAAAGGTACCTTGGCAGAGGAAGCCTCATACGCCTACAAGGATGTGGCGAACGTGGTGGATGTGTGCGAGGGCGTGGGCATCTCGCGCAAAGTGGCTCGCATGCGCCCGATCGGTGTGGTGAAGGGGTAAGCGAGAACCCTCTCTCCGGAGGCTACTGGAGAGAGGGTAGTGAGTTAAAGACTACTTCTCGCAAATACACGCCTCTATCCGTGCATGACATCTCGGACAGGTGGGCACGTTCTGTCCGGCGGGATAGCCTTTCGCCTCGCCCGGTCCCAGCATGGCGAATGCTGCGTTCAACAGGCTACCGTCCAGCGTGGCGCTGACATCGAGCGTGTTGCGGTCGGCTACCTCGTCGGCATACAGCATGAAGCGGTGCTGCCCCAGTTTCTCGCCCAGAGGTTGCACTTTCCAGCCCGATGGCACGCGGATGGTCACGTTGGCGGGCACAGGTGTATCCTCCTTCTTGACCGACACCCCGATGACTTTCTCGATACCCGGGCGCAGCACCGGCTCGCCGTTGTAGTGCAGGGCAATGTCATAGCCCTTCGTGTGGACAATAGAAGACTGTGGGTCGCGACTGAGCGCAAGCTGTGCCCGCTCGTTACGGAACAGCAGGGAGAGCAGGTTGTTAGGCAGGCGGGTAACGTTGCTCAGTTCCGCGCTATCCGAGCGAGCTTCCAGCATCTTCTTGCCCACTTCCACCGTGCGTTCGGTCAGCTCGGCAACCGTTTTGGGGGCGTCGATGCCTCGCGTGTAGGGGTGCAACACAATGGCGTCACCGATGGGCTGAAACCATTCCTCTGGTATACCCTTTGTGCCGCCCAGGATACCCAGCAAGGAGCCGAGTGTCGCGCCGGTGCAGTCGGTATCGTAACCGCAGTTAACCGCAGTGCACAGCTTGTCGCCGTAGTCTTTGCCGTACAGCCATCCGAGCACGGTAAAGCCATGATTTTGTACCGCGTGGCAGGGCTGGTTGTGCCCGAAGTTGAACAGGATGCGTTCGCGTGCTTCCTGCCAGGGCACGCCGTTGTCATAACACCACACCACCTCGCGAATCACGCGCGAGATGCGAGACCACACGGGTATCATGGACAAACCGATGCGGATGAGCGTATGTGGGTCAGAGAGCACGAACGCTGCGCTCTCCACCGCCGCCCAGAACATCTCGCCGTAGGTGCCTTCGCCGCCCGCGTGGTCCATCGCCGAGTCCATCCACGCCAGCGATGCCGCCAGCTGCGGGTCGCCCGGGGCCACGCACGCCCAGATTTCACTGCGTATCGGCGAGCCCATCTCGTCGATATAGTAGTTCTCAAAGCAGCCCGAAATCGGCGGGCGCAGACCACGCGAGATGTTGCGCATACAGAAGCCGTACTCGTTCCAGGGGTAGGAAGCGAGGTGCTTGCTCCAGTAGTCCACGAAGTCGCTCAGGGTCGGATGCACCCCTCGTTCGCGCAGCATCTCCAGCCAGACAAGCTGGAAGTCCAGGTCGTCATTCGCAGACGCCTTCTCTGGCACAGGGTCGTAGAAGGTCAGGGAGTGCAGTTGTTTCTGACCCTCGTAAGGCGCGCCCAGCGTCCCCCCAATGTTCTTGCCCATCCAGCAGGCGTATACTTTGTCGCGGTACTCCTCTAGCGAGAGGGTAATCGGCTTCATCTATCGCTAACCTCCTTGAGTATGTACTTCGCAACATAAGTTCGTGCCCTCGTGAAATCTCCCTCCAGACGAAGGCAGCGCACGACCGATTTCTGAAAAAACAGCTGTAGCGGTGGTGTACAATATAAGCAAGCCTGTTGTGTCAAATAAGGAGGTATCAGGTGTTATCGGAAGAAACCATTCGTGCCTTCCTGAACGCGCACTCGCTGGCAGTGTTCGGCGTGTCGCGCGACCCGGAGAAGTACGGCTACAAGGTGTATAAAACGCTGAAGGAGAAGGGGCTGCGGGTATTCGCCATCAACCCGCGTGCGGACGATGTAGACGGCGATTCGGTATATCCTAACCTGCAGGCGCTACCCGAGACGCCGGAGGCGATTGTGACCGTCGTTCCGCCCGAGGTGACGAAAAAGGTGGTGGCGGATGCGCTGGCAGCGGGTATCCGCAAAATCTGGATGCAGCCCGGCTCCGAGCATGAGGAAGCCGTCCGGCAAGCGCAGGAAGCAGGCGCAACGGTCGTGCACGGCGGGCCATGCATCATGGTGACCGCGAAGACGTATCTGCGCTAGGGCGTCTTCGGCAGCATACGCTCTCTTATCCGTTGCTCCGCCGCCTCATCCTTTAGTCTGCCGCTGTCGGTCAGGATGTGTGGTGTGACGAAGATGAGCAGTTCCGCGTTGATTCGGCTGGTCTTCGTGCCCTGGAACAGCGTGCCCAGTACCGGGATGTCGCCTAAGATAGGTATCTTTGTGCGCGTTTTGTACTCCTGCTGCTGTGTCAGCCCGCCGATGACGATGGTTTCACCGTCCTTCACGCGCACGGTGGTCTGAGCGCGGCGGGTAGAAAGCACGGGCATCCCCGTCTCACGGTCCAGCTCGCTGATGTTGCTCACTTCCGGTTCGATGGTGAGCGTGATTTCGCCGTTGCCTCCTGTCCAGGGGCGCACGGAGAGTTTCACGCCCACATCCACGCCCTGAATGCGCTCCTGCTTGCCGCCGTAGGAGGTGACTTCCACCTTGATGAACTTCGTCTGCCCGATGAAGATGTCGGCGTCTTGTCCGTTCACCGCTGCCATGCGCGGGTTCGCCCGCACACGTGCCTTGCCCTGCGCCTCCAGCGCGTTCAGTTTCGCTTTGAAATCTTCGGGCAGGGTTCCTACCGTGCGGTAGAGGAAGTCGCCTGTGCCCGAATCAGAAGAGGTGGTAATCCAGCTATCCGTGAACGATAGCCCCAGCGAGGCGTTGATGTCCTCGGTAGAGGCAATCTCCACCGCCAGCGCTTCTATCATTATCTGTGGTGGAGGCAGGTCGATCTTCTGGAAGTCGGCGCGGATTTTGTCCAGCATCTGCGTGGGGGCGGTTACCACCACCGCGTTCTGTGCCTCGTTCACATGCAGGTAGCTGTACAGGAAGGTAGGTAGCAGCCCCGACGCCACCTGTGCCTTGATAAACTTCATACGGAACGATTCCGTGCCCGACAACCGGTATGGAGCGAGGTCGGTAGGCACGCCGTCGCTTACCATGTACACCCCGTTCACTTGCGAAAGGGCCAGCCCGTACGCGCTGGCGATACCGCGTATCATCTCGTCCACGGGCAGGTTGTCCACCGACATCGATACCTCGCGGTTGCGCACCGAGTCGTCCACCGCGATGTTGACCCCCGTCTTGCGGGCGATTTCCGCCAGCAGCAGGTAGAGCCGTGTCTTCACGCTGTGTATCGACAACAAGCCGTTCTCATACTCCACCTGCAGCTGGGCAGACACCTCAGCGCGGGAGGTGTCGTGATTAGCCACCTGCCGTCCTACCAGTGTGCGTTCACTGCTTACGGTGATGATGACGCTCTGCTGGTCGTTGCTGCGCTCCACGTTCACCCGTGAAGGCTCGAACAGCGCCACCACCATCGACACACCGACGCCTTCTACCGCGTCCTGCGGGATGGAAAGCTGAATATAGCTGACCGGAAATTTGCTGACGTCGATGAAGTTCTTGCCGATTTGCGATTTGGCGTTGGTGAAGCGCAGGGCGATACGGTTGCGCCTTCCCCAAAGCCCCCCTTCCGCCTGCCATTCCAGCACGCCATCGGCGCGGACGGTAATCTGTACGCCGTTGCTCAGCTGGTCGGCGCGTATCTCGGTGATGTTACAGTACGCAGTGGTTTGCGCCAGAGACGGCAGAGCCAGAATCAGCCCCAGTAAGGTGAAGAGCAAGGTTTTTCTCATCGGATGCGACTAACCTCCTTGTGTGACGAGGTGATGATACGTGGTGTGATGAAAATGGCTAACTCTGTACTGGTGCGACGCTGTGTTCTCGCGCGAAACAGCCCGCCAATCAGCGGCAGGTCGCCCAGAAGAGGCACTTTGCGCGTGATGGTATCATGCTGTTGCAGGTTCAGCCCGCCGATGAAGAGCGTTTCCCCATCGCGCAACAGCACGGTGGTTTCAGCACGACGGGTGGAAACGGTGGGCAAGCCGGTAGTAACATCCAGCTCCGCCACAGCGGTAACCTGCGGGGTGACGGTTGCCAGAATCACTCCCTCTGCGCCCACCCAGCAGTTCATCTCCAGGCTGACCCCCACATCTACCGGAAAGACGCGCGTGATGAACGCCTGAGACCACTCTTCGAAGTAATCCGCCCTGATGTACCGTTGTTGCCCGCTGAAGAGCCTCGCTCTCTGTCCGTTGAGGGCAGTGGTGGTGGGGGTAGCGCGGATACGCACTTTTCCCTCCGCTGCCAGCGCGCGCAGTTTGGCTTCGATGTCCGTTCGCGATGTCCCGAATATCTGGTAGGTGATGTCCCCTGTGCCTGTGTTCACGCGGGCGGTATTGTGTGTGTCGGACGCCAGCAGGCGCAGTACGTTTTCGCTCTCGTCGCTATCAGCTATCTCCACAATGAGCGTGTCTATCTGCACATGCGGCACGGGCTGGTCTATCTTGCGGATGTCCTCGCGCACCTTCTGTACCAGCTGGGGCGGACCCACTGCGGTGAGAGAGTTCTCGCTGGCGTTTACCCGGAGATGCTTCAGCAGGAACTCAGGCAGGCTGTTTCGTGCCGATGCCGCGCTAATGTAGTTCAGAGGGATTTTCTCCAGTGAGCTCTCCAGATAGGTGCTCATATTGCCGACCGCTCCTTCGCCAATCGCCCACGCGCCATCGGTACGCCCCAGCTCCAGTCCGTATGCCGTCGCGATAGCCTGCAACGCCTCTTCGGGAGCGACTTCCTGCAGACACAGGCTCACCGCTCGCTCTAGGTCGGGGTCAACCAGCACCACCTGACCGGTCTTTGTGGTGAACTCGCGCAGCAGCTCACGCAGGTCTGCGTTCAGCGCAAGGAGGCTCACGGTGTCCCCATCGGCTTCCACCAGCAGCTCGGAAGGGGTTGCTTCGCCCGGCTTGCGCCGCTGTACGGGCGGTAGCGTGCGCCGGTCGCTGGTGACCAGCAGGATGAGCGAACGCTGGTCTTGCGTTTGCTGCACACTGAAGGTCGGACCGGCGTAGGGGAGTCCGCCAAAATCTACCTCCTCGCCCGCCACGCGCCCTGAACGAACCACTGCCGGACTGAACAGTACCACCTTTACATCTACACCCAGTCCATCCGGTGTGTCGGACGGCAGAGAAACCTCCACATGGCTGACGGGATAGATACCCACGTCCACGAAGCTGGTCACCTGCGAGCGGGCATTGGTCACCCGAAAGGGGATTTCCAGCACCGGCTTGCGCGGGTCGCCGATACCCTGCTGGGCGCGAACGGTATCCACGTAGCGTTCGGGGTTAAACTGTAAACGCATCAGCCCGTCGGCGCGGATGGTCACCTGTACGGCGTTGCCCACACGCTGGCTCTCCACCGCGACGATATTACAGTAGGGCATCCGCCGTTGCTGGGCATGAGCGGGAAGAAGGGCGAACAGCAGGAGCACCCAGCACGAGAAAGCAAACCTCCCCCCTAGTCCCTCTCCCACAGGGAGAGGGGACAGGAAGCCTTTCCCCCTTCCCTTGTAGGGAAGGGGGCACGGGGGGATAGGTTTTGCAACGGTCACCCTACTTCGGCGCACGGTTGTCCTCTTGCAGGAAGCGTTTCTTCAGGGCTTCTTCCTGCTCGGCGGGCAGGTGCCCCGTTTGCGAGAGGATACGCGGCGTGATAAAAATCGCCATCTCCGTGGACGATTCTTTAGTGTCCTCCGAGCGGAAGAACTGCCCGAGCAGGGGAATATCGCCCAGAATGGGCACCTTCGTTTTTGTGGACATCAGCTCGCGCTGGATCAAACCGCCGATGATGATGGTTTCACCGTCCCGCACGCGCACAGTGGTGTTGGCGCGGCGGGTGCTTTTGTCGGGCAGTCCGGTTTTGGGGTCGGGCGCACTCAACACGCTGATTTCAGGCTGCACATCCACGATAATCTCGCCCTCGCCGCCCGTCCACGGGGTGATGTTCAGCCGCACGCCCGCGTCGATGAAGTTCGTCTGGCGGAAGAAGTAGTCGCCCTCGCCACGTCCCCCGCCGATGCTGACGGGTGTGCTGAGATAGCGCTGTTTGCCGATGAAGATGCTCGCTCGCTGCCCGCTGACGGTGGCGATGCGCGGGTTGGCGTGCACTCGTGCCTTGCCCTGTGTGACCAGCGCACGCAGGCTGGTAAAGAAATCGGTAGGCAGGGTGGTTACCGAGCGAAAGATGACCTGCCCCAGCGAAGAGTCTACCGTCAGGCTGCGCCTGTCGTTGCTCCAGCCCCACTGCGCACGGAACTCGCGCGCGGCGGAGTCGGTGAACTCCACCATCAGCACGTCTATCATAATCTGCGCAGCGGGGATATCGAACTGTTTGATGTCCTCGCGGAACTTCTTGAGCACTTCCGGCGGCGCAGAGAGGATGACCGCGTTCTGCTCGGCGTTGGTCTTCACGTGGTCTTGCAGGAAGACGGGTAGCAACGACTTGGCGTTGGGCGCCAGTACGTACTGAGTGGTGATGGTGTCGATGTCGCTCAGCAAGTAGGAAGAGGGACTGCGCGGGATGCCCTCGCTGAGCATGAAGATGCCGTTCACCTGGCGGTACGACAGCCCGTACGCCGCAGCGATAATCTCCAGAATGCGCGTGACGGGCAGGTTGACGAGGTTGATGGTAACCGTCCGCCGCACGGTGTCGTCTACGATGAGGCGAATACCGGTCTCTTTGGCGAGCCGGGTAAGCAGTTCCTGCGCATCGACTCCCACCGCGAAGACCGAAACCCCCTCCGGTCCGGCGGTGACCTCCAGCGTGGGCTGCTGTTGTCCGTTGTTTTCAGGGGCTGAAGATTGAGCGGCGGCTGGAAGGGGGGAGTTTGCTCGTCGTTGTGCGACCTCTTGTGCGTATATAGTTCCTGTAAGCCCAACGATAAGCAGTGCGACGGCAAGAATGCGAATCCAAGTCCACATGCTATAGTTACTCCTTCTGCAAGATACGAGGTACGGTCTTAGCCGATACGGGGTTTTGTGCCCGCTACTGCGGTCAACCTCCTGTATATAATGACGCGAGAGAAGGAACAGGGTTTCAACTAAAACACTTTCTGTTCGATCCCCAGCCGCTCGCAGAGGTGGCGAATTTCGTCGGGGGTGAGACCTTCGCCCTGCTCGCCGCAGAGGAGGTTGAGGTACTCATAGCGCGCACCCGTTTCAGCGTATTCGATGCGGTCCAGCGCGCGTTTCACGGATGCGTCGGAGCGTGCCATCACGCCATGTTTTGCCCACACCACCACGCGGTGCCGACGCAGTTTCTCCATCGTGGCTCGCATCAGCTCGTCGGAGCCGGGCAGCAGAAACGGAACCAGTCCTACGCCTTCCGGCAGTTGCACGATGCTTTCCGGTTGCCAGCGCAGGATGTGCTGATTGAGGTAACGCTCATCCTGGTAGCGCGGGATGTGGCTGAGGTAGGTCAGGTGCAGTGGCTGGGCGTGGATGAGCGCGTGGAAGTTCGTGCCGGTGCGCACCACCTGGTCACGATGCACCGCCAGATGCGAGTTGAACTCGCTGGTGAGGCGTTCGAACAGGCGTTTCGGGGAGGTATAGAGGGTGGCAGTACAGCCATCGGGGTTCACCTTCACCGCGCCGAGGTTTGCCTCGGGGTCCGAGCCGATTTCGCGCAGGCGTCTCCCCGAACCGGTGACCAGAAACAACCCCTCCGCCAGCTCGGGCACAGGAGTGGGAATGGAAATCGTCTCCTGCAGGGGGAGCTGTCGGCGTGGGTCGATGCTCCAGCCGATATACACCGAAATGTTGCCTGCCGCACCCTCGCTGGCTTCAATCTCGGCGAGACGGCGCCCCGCTTCGCCGATCAAGCCCATGATTTCGGTTAGAGTGGGGAAGGGGGGCGATACAGGCATGGCATTTTCACCTTATGAGAATCTTCCCAACCTTTTGTAAAAAGCTGCCTCCCAGCCGGTGAGGTCACCATCTACCGCCACCGCCACACCCAGCTCGCTTGCCCTCTCTTCTACCGCCGGGTCGATTTGCTCACCCCCAACGGCGGGAACACACGGGAAGCCTGCCCTGGTAAGCAGGTCAGCGCGACGACTGGCTCGGGTCACATCGTTCATTTCAATGCGCCCCGAAACCTCCATGAGCAGGTACACCTCTTGCTCCGGCGCGGAGCGCAACCTCCCTTGCAGAATCAGGTCGGCGCGAGACACGTCTCTGACCTCTTCCGGGCTAAGCTTGGCAGTTATGGTCTCGTATATCTCCTCAGGGTCAGCCCGACGAATCTTGCGCAGGTATGAGCCAAAATAGGCGTAGGCGTGCTTCGCGTAGTTTTCCTCCAGTCGCCATCCCACCAGCCTGCCCAGACGGTCCTCGATACGTTGTAGCCGCTGCTCCGCTAGAACCTGCCACTCGGTCAGGCGACGGATGGACTCGGCGGTCTCCTCTGCCAGTTCTCTCACCGTCTGGCGCAGTTCGGCGACCGAAGCGCGTAGCTCCTCCTGCCCCTGTATTAGCCCCTGCACCGTCTGGCGCAGTTCGGCGACCGAGGCACGCAACTCCTCCTGCCCCTGTATTAGCCCCTGCACCGTCTGACGTAGCTCTTGCTGCCCCTGTATTAGCCCCTGCACCGTCTGGCGCAGTTCGGCGACGGCTGCTCGCAGTTCCATGACCGCTTCGGTCAGCTGTTGCACTGCCTGTTCCAAACGGGTCAACCGCTCACCGTGCTCGGCAACAACTGCGGTCAGCTGCTCCACGCGAAACGGCAAAGCCAGAAACTCCTGCGGTAGCAATGCTGCGAGCAGGCGACGGCGCGCTTCCGCATCACTTTGCAGTCGTTCTATCAGAGCGTCAATGTCAATCGGCTCGGATGTCAACATCTCTGTGTGTACCTCGAAAAAGCGTGATACCGTTGCCTATTCCGTCGCACCATGTCATATTTGAACGGGCAACGCGGTTTCGTCTGTCTGTCATTGCAATCGAAGCGAAGAATCTTGGAGATGCTTTGCTAACGCTCAGCGTGACAACATACGCTACCAGCCCGCTTCGAATGCGGTGCGCGTCCATATTATACAGCTGTTGGATGCATCAGGGCAAGCCGTCCACCAGTTCGCCGATAAATCCCCACAGGTGTCCTTCCACCGCCCGCACACGCACGGTTTGACCGATCAGCTCGCGCGCACCCACAAAGTTCATCGTCTTGTTCTGTCGGGTCAACCCGGTCAGCTTCGTCGGGTCTTTGGGGCTGGGACCTTCCACCAGCACCTCGTAGACGTTACCCACCTGAGAGGCGTTTATCTCGCAGGTGATGCGATTTTGCAACTCAATCAATCGGTGCAGACGCTCCAGCTTCACCGCGCGGGGGATCTGGTCTTCACGCTCTGCGGCTTTCGTGCCCGGACGCGGGCTGTAGGCGAACATGAAGGCGGAGTCGAAGCGGATGTGCTCCACAAACTCCAACGTGTGCTGGAACTGCTCTTCCGTTTCGCCCGGGAAGCCAATCATCAGGTCGGTGGTGATGGCGATATCGGGCATGGCGGCGCGCAGTTTGTGGACGATGGATTCATACTGCTCCACCGTGTAGCCGCGCTTCATCTCGCGCAGCAGGTCGTTGTCCGCTACCTGCAGTGGCAGGTGCACGTGCTCGCAGACTTTGGGCAGCTCCGCCATCGTGTGAATCAGCTCGTCGGTGAAGTCGCGCGGGTAGGGCGACGTGAAGCGGATACGCTCGATACCCGGAATGTCGTTAATCAGGCGCAGCAGCCTGGCGAACGGAACCTTGCCTTCCATCAGGTTCTTGCCGTAGGAGTTGACTGTCTGGCCCAAGAGGGTAACCTCTTTCGTGCCGTGCTCGGCGAGGTAGCGAATCTCTTCCAGAATATCCTCTGTGGGACGGCTGCGCTCGCGCCCGCGCGTGAGTGGCACCACGCAGAAGGTGCAGAACTTGTCGCAGCCATACATGATGGGCACGAAGGCGCGCAGTTTGGGCTTGCGCTCGGTGATGCGCTGAGGCACATCGGTCACAATCGCTCCCTTGCGTGGAGGCAGTTCCAGCGCAGCCATCATCTTGCGAGAGCGGCGTACTTCCTGCACCAATTCGGGGATTCGCGCGATGTTCGCCGTGCCGACGATGAAATCCACATGGGGAGCCTCCTTGCGTAATTCATCCGCGCGAACTTGCACCATACATCCACACACGCCAAGGATGCCGTTGGGGTGCTTCTCTTTCCACTTGCGCAGCTCCCCCAGCAGGCTGAACACCTTGTCCTCCGGCTTGCGGCGTACCGAGCAGGTGTTGAGCAGGATGACCTCTGCTTCCTCGTCCTCCTGCACGGGGCGGTATCCGAGCCGTTCCAGATACAACCCCATCTGCTCGGAGTCCTCCTCGTTCATCTGGCATCCCCACGTGTATATCTTGTAGCCCGGTTTGGTCTTCTCCAGCACTTGCGCCATCGCTTATCCCTCTTTTTGCTTTCTCTCGCAAAAATATTATAACACAGGGGGAACAGGAGGAGACGTTTAGTGTGTATAATAAAGTAAGCAATACCCGCAGGTACAATCTAACAATCGAACAGGGAGGTAATCATGCACAAGCGTTTGATGGCGGTAGTAGCGGTGTTGGCTTTAGGCATCGCTACGGTGCTGTGGGTTTCGGCGAACCCTCAGCAGAAGGCGGCGGTAAAGCCTGCAGCGGTGAAGTCGGGCGGTTCCTGTTGTGCGCATGAAGGTGCGTCAAAAGCGGCCGCGGCGCAGACGAAGAGCGACGTGAAACCGGCTGCCATGAAGGAAGGCGAGTGTCCCTACATGGCAGGCGAGGCAAAGGCGAAAGCATCCAACGGCAAGAAGGACTGCTCTGACTGCCCCGAGATGAAGTCTTCCTCGGCGGTGAAGGATGGCGACAAGGCTCACGGCGCGTGTCCGTTCATGAAGTCCGATGGTAAGGCAGCCGAAGCGAAGGCGAAGCCCGCTCCCACCAGGTCTGTTACCAAGACAAAGGTCACCCAAAAGGCGGCGAAGAGCTTGTAGCCCCCCAGAGGAACGGCAGAGCGGGCATCACTGAACGCTGTCATCCGTATCTACGCCTCATGCCGTTCCTCTTTACTGTAACTTTGGACGATGTCCGGCAGCACCCCCAACCGGCTACAAAGCGCAGTGGGGCTACTATACAGACGCAGGAACACGCATCCAGCCTGCGGCTGAGAGCGCAAACTTTCAAACGAAGCCACTTACAGGCTGGCCTAGTGTGAAAAGGGTACGGCTCCAGCCGTAGGCTTCATGCACGATGCGTAGTACTTCTCCACACATGATTATTTGGATACAGAGAAGGCGGTTTGACGTCTTCACCATGCTGAACCCCACGATTAATGAACTTTGAAAAAAATAAAGCGATTGAACCTCTCCCCCAGCCCCTCTCCTACACGGAGAGGGGGGCCACGTTTCGGACGTCCCCTTCCCTTGTAGGCAAGGGGTTCGGTTGAATACACCTCGCCTCCGACACCTCTCCCGAAGCTTTGGGAAAGGAGAGAATGGGATAAGTGCGACTATTTTTTCAAAGTTCATAAGGTTGCGGCTATGTTCAGAGTAACAGGCACGCCGAGCCGTTCCGCTCATATCCAAATAATCATGTGTGGCAGAGTGGTAGCTTGCGTTCGATACGTTGAATCTCCCATGCGCACATCCATTAGCAGGAACCTCATGCCCGCCACCTCGAAACCACAGATAAAGTACTTGGCCGCCGGAGGTCATCATGCCACCTGTGAAGATAACGCTAATCGGCGCGGGAAGTCGGTCGTTCGGACCCTCTACCGTACGCGATATACTGCTGAGCAAACCGCTTACCGAGGTGGGAGTACACCTGGTGTTGATGGATAAGGTTGCCGAGCACCTGCACGACGTGGAACGCTACGCTCGTTATGTGGTGGAAAAACTGGGCGTCAAGGCAACCGTCGAGGCGACCACCGACCTGCAACATGCGCTAGATGGAGCGCGTTTCGCAGTGTCAGCCATCGAGGTCAACCGTTTTCTCTACTGGGCGCAGGACTTTCATATTCCGCGCAAGTACGGCTTTCGGCAGGTATTCGGTGAGAACGGCGGACCCGGCGGGCTGTTCCATGCATTGCGCAACATGGGCCCCACCATCGAGATTGCCCGCACGATGCAGAGGCTGTGCCCCGATGCGTGGTTCATCAATTTCACCAACCCCGAACACAAGCTGTGCGAGGCGGTGTCGCGGCTGACCAGCATCCGCGTAGTAGGATTATGTCACGGCTTCTTCATGGGGCTGGAACAGATTGCGCGCATTCTGGAAATCCCCGCCGAGCAGATAGAGGCCACCGCGTGTGGCATCAACCACTTCACCTGGTTCCAGACCATACGCCACAAGCGCACCGGCGAAGACCTGTATCCTCTCCTGCGCGAGAAAGAGCGCGAAGGCGACTGGCTCTCCGACTGGCACGAGATAGGGTTGGGACGCATTCTGTTGCGGCGATTTGGACTGTGGCCCTCCCCGGCTGCCAACCACTACGGCGAGTACATCCGTTGGGCAGACGAGTTCGTGTGCAGTGAGCTGCAGTACTTCTACGACCCCGCCGACGGTCATCCCTGGCAGACAGGACGCATCCCCGAGTTCATCTACTCGTTAACAGGTGACCCCACGCGCCGTCCCTGGAAGCCGGAGCAGCCTCAGCCGCGGCGGCTCGAGGACGCGCCCCTGCAGCCGTCAGGCGAGCTGGCTGCGCCCATCATGGAATCCATTGCCTGCGGTATCCGGCATGAGTTGCCCGCGGTGAACGTGCCCAATCGCGGTGCGATCCCGAACCTGCCCGACCAGACGGTGGTGGAAGTTCCGGCCATCGGCGACGCGGAGGGCATCCACCCCCTGCAGATGGAACCTTTACCCGAAGCCATTGCGGCGATGTTGCGCCTGCAGGCAAGTATCCATCAGCTGCTTGTGGAAGCGTTTGCCGAGCAATCCAGAGACAAACTGCTACAGGCGGTGCTGCTGGAGCCCACGGTGGATTCGTACCGCAACGCGGTGCAGATGGTGGACGAGATGCTGGAACTGCAGAGGGATATTCTCCCTCCGCTGTATTAGTGGTGTATTACCGTTGAGGTGATGCGCGATGGTAACGCCAATACCTACCGTCAAGCTGAGCTGCGAACAGTTCTACCAGCTGGGCGAGGACGGCATGTATCATTCCACATTGATAACCTCGTCAGGTGTCTATCACAGCAAGGTACTGCAGGGGCTGTGGATACGGGTGGAGTGGCTATAGCAGCAGCCGGAACCGATAGAGGTGTTTAGAGAATGGGGTCTGCTCAACTCTTCCACGCATCCTTGAACACCTCCCAGAACATCGCCACGTGACGGGCTGCGTGCTGACGGTCTGGTTTGCCCAGTAGCCACGCGACCGTCCACAAAGCTAGCCTCAGTAATGCCCCCATCGCGATGAGCAGACGATAAATTGGCACGCTCCACGCCCCGTACACCTCGCGGAAAAAGAGGATGCGGCTGCGGTTGTACGCTTTCACCATCTCGGTGCGTATCGATTCCTGCTCGCTACTTGCGCCCAGATGGTGTTTGAACCGGGCGTGTGGCACGTAATAAATGCGCCCGCCCCCCTGCCGAATGCGATGGCACAGCTCGGTGTCTTCCGCATACATGAAATAGCGCTCGTCGAAAAGGGGGAAGGAGCCACCGGGTTGGCGGCGCAACATCAGGCATGCGCCCACCACCTGCTCCACCTCGCGCACGCTATCGTAGCTCCACCAGGTGAGGGTGTACCCCCCAAACAGGCGCGAGCGGGGAAACGCCTTCGCCAGCAGGCTCTGCTCGCAAAACACCGCCCACAGCGTCAGCCGCTCCGAGCAAGAGGGCTGGATACCGTCGTCTGGCAGGAGTAGTTGCCCTCCGGCGGCGTGCGCGTCGGGATGCTGGCGCATGAAGTCTATCAACGCTTGCAGTGCGCCCGGCATCGCCTCGATATCGCTGTTCAGAATCAGTGCGAACTCGCCCTGCGCTTGCCGAAGCGCGAGGTTGTTCGCCCTGCCGTAGCCCATATTCTGCTCGTTGGCGATGAGGTTCACCTGTGGAAACTGCTCGCGCACCATCTGCACGCTGCCGTCAGACGAGGCGTTGTCCACCACCCACACCTCGAACGGCTCTTCGGGGGGATATGCGAAGATGGAACGCAGGCAAGCACGCAGGTACTCGCGCGTGTTCCAGTTGACGATGACGATGGACAGTGCAATCTTCATGCGGTAGGCGTCAGAATCGGGGTGGGGGCGGAGGCTCCACCCACCACCAGTGACGCCAGCTTATTCGACTCGGCAACCTCCACATCCTCTGGCACGCGCTGTCCGGTCGTGACGTACGAGATGGGCAAGGGATGTTTCACCGCTACGTTGAGCATGTTGCCGAAGGCAGTGCTCTCGTCCAGCTTCGTCCAGATGATGCGATGCAGGGGCATGACCGAGAAGCGTTCCACAATATCATACAGGTCGCGCGTTTTGGTAGTGCTGCTCAATACCAGATGCACCTCACAGGTGCTCAGCCGTTCACAGCACGCTTTGAGCTCGCCGATTTGCATCGTGTTGCGCTGGCTGCGTCCGGCGGTATCCACGAACACGATGTCCATACTGGCAAATTCGCGCACGGCAGCGGGCAGTTCGTTGCTACTGTATACCACGCGGATGGGCACGTCGATAATCTGGCTGTAAGTACGCAGTTGCTCCACTGCGGCGATGCGGTAAGTATCAATCGTAATCAGTCCGACACGGTGTTTTTGTAGCAGGGCATACTGCGCTGCCAGCTTGGCGATAGTGGTGGTCTTGCCCACCCCGGTCGGTCCCACCAGCATCACCACCTTCGGCTGTGCTTCTTGCAGGGCAATTGGACCGGAGGTGACCAGCCTCTCCGCAACCAGCGACTGCAGGGTGCTCTCCGAGAGGGCGTTCTCGGGAACGGACTGGAGCAGTTCGCGAACGACCCACTCCTCCACTTCCGCTTCTTTCAGGAGAGACATCCAGCGATTCTCTGCGGGCACGCCGGAAGGGACGGTGTCCGATACAACCGCTACCCCCTGTCGGGCGAGCTGGGCGATCATCGCTTTCAGGTTTTGTATCTCGCTCTCCAGCTGTTCGATGCGGGAAGAGGGCTCCCGTGGCGAGGAAGATATTGTCGCAGGCGCAGGCGTCGTCTGCGGGCGACGCAGGCTTTCGAGGTCGGGATTATCTGACGCCCAGACCTCCACCATCTCGCGTCCCCATACGCCAAGCACCTTCTTGTTTACCTTGCGCGTCTGCACGATCACCGCGTCACGCCCCAAATCGGCGCGAACCATCGCCAGCGCCTCGGTTATCGTTTTCGCCTGATATTTGCGGATGCTCGACATGGTCAGTTCCTCCTCTATTCTGAGACAGGGATGAAAACCTCTCCCCCAGCCCCTCTCTCACCGGGAGAGGGGAGCCTTTTCCCCCCTTCCCTCGTAGGGAAGGGGGGCAGGGGGTTAGGTTCAATACACCTCACGCTGCTTGAGGTATCTCGGCAAACATCGGTACCGAGACAACCGCTACCGCTTCGACGGACACTCCGCTTGCCACCTCGTTGTAGGCAATGCACGCCACCGACGGCATCGAACGCTCTATCAGCCGACGCAGGGCAAGCCGTATCTGCGACGAACAGAGAACCACCGGCATGTAGCCCATCGCCGCCATCCCTTCCGCCTGCGAGCCGATTTCTCGCAACAGCGCGCTGGCGAATGCGGTGTCGATAGCCAGCTGCAACCCCGAAGCGGTCGGCTGTACGCTCTCGCGTAAGCGACCCTCCAGCGAAGGCTCCAACGTCATCACGTACAGCACACCGTTGCCCGACAGGTACTGGCGTGTAATGGTGCGGGCGAGGGCAGCACGTACGAGCTCGCCCAGCTGGTCGGGGTCTTTGGTGCGGGGTGCGTAGTCCGCCAGCGTTTCCAGAATAGTGCCCAAATCACGGATGGGAACCCGTTCGCGCAACAGATGCTGCAGAACCTTTTGCACCTCGCCGACGGTCATCAGGTCGGGAATCAGCTCCTGTACGACGGCGGCGTTGTGTTGTTTGGTATGGTCGAGTAGCGTCTGTACGTCTTGCCGAGTCAGGATGTCCGCCGCATGGGATTTGATGATTTCGGTCAGGTGCGTGGCGATGACCGCCGACGGCTCGACAACGGTACAACCCAGCATCTCCGCGGCGTCGCGTCGGCTGATGGGTATCCAGTATGCGCTCAGACCGAAGGCGGGTTCGCGCGTGGGAATGCCTCCCAGCGATTCCATCTGCTGGGGGTCGTCTACGCCCATGGCGAGCAGGTACTGCGGGTGTACCTCGCCCGTTGCCACCATCTCCCCCTTTATCTTGATGGTATACTGGTCGTTTTTCAGCTGGAGGTTATCGCGAATGCGCACCGAAGGCAGCACGATACCCAGTTCCAGCGCGGTTTGACGGCGAATCAGGTTGATTCGCTCTACCAGGTCACCGCCTGCGGAGGCATCCACCAGCCCCAGCAACCCCAGACCCAGCTCCAGTTCGATGGTGTCTACGGTTAACAGCGGCAACACTGCCTCCGGTCCCTTCGGGGCTTCCGGTGCGGGTTGACGTTTCGGAGCGGACTCCACTTTTCGAGTGCGCACCTTCTCGCTTCGGGTCACTGCGTAGCCGATTCCGCCCAGCGCCGCCGCCAGCAATAGCAACTGGACTATCGGGAAGCCGGGAACCAGCGCCATCGTCACCAGCATTCCGGCAACAATCCACGTGGGGCGGGCGCGCGAGAAGAGCTGGGCGAACAGGTCCTGCCCCAGATGAGTCTGCGTGGCGGTGCGCGTGACCAGGATGCCTGCGGCGGTGGAGATGAACAGGGCAGGGATTTGCGCTACCAGCCCTTCGCCAACGGTGAGCAGAGTATACGTACGCAGCACTGTCATTGCATCGCCCTGCCCGTTGCGCAAGCCGATGAGGAACCCACCGACGATGTTGATGATAATGATGAGTACTGCAGCGATGGCATCGCCCCGTACGAACTTGCTCGCGCCGTCCATCGCGCCGTAGAAATCCGCCTCTTCCTCAATCGCCTTGCGTCGTTCCTTCGCCTGCTCTTCGGTAATGAGACCGGCGTTCAGGTCGGCGTCGATCGCCATCTGCTTGCCGGGCATGGCATCCAGCGTGAAGCGTGCCGCCACCTCTGCCACGCGCCCCGCGCCGTTGGTGATTACCACGAACTGCACGATGACCAGAATCAGGAACGCAACCACGCCCACCACGTAGTCGCCACCCACCACGAAGTTCCCGAACGCCTCGATCACGCGCCCGGCGGAGCCGGAACCCAAAATCAACTTGGTGGCGGCGATGTTCAACGACAGGCGGAAAAGGGTAGCAATCAGCAGCAGGGAAGGGAACACCGAAAACTGAAGCGGTTCCTGAACATAGAGCGTAGTAAGGAAGATGAGCGCTGCACCCGCCAGATTGACCACCAGACAGGTGTCCAGCAACCATTCCGGCAGCGGCACGATGAGCATCACCACCACGCCCAGCACCGCCACTGCCATAATCAGGTCGCTGTATTTGCCCAAACGTCCACCCAGCCGGGAGTTCAGCGCGATTCCTGCCATGCCGTTATCCTTTCATCTGCCTGCGGAACACCTGTTAGAAGTATCGGCAAACCTAAAGTGGTTCTGGAGGTAAGGGGAAAAGCTACCTCCCTTTTCCTACGAAGGAAGGGGGCATTCGATGCGCGGCTCCCCTCTCCTCGTAGGAGAGGGGCCGGGGGTGAGGTTTATCAACCAGGCATAGCGGGGGTGATAACGAACAGTTCTGCCAGCGTCATCAGCAACAACCTGTATGACCTGTTCGGGGTCAAGCGGTACGAGCAGGGCAGTGCCGAGACGCCGTGGAGGTGGAAGGGTAGAAGAACCGGCGAGGAAGGGCAACTGACTTCGCTGGGATCTGGCTATCTCCCGATGACATCTGCTTATCTTATGCAGCAACCAACGGACCGCAATTTACAAGAGTGTCTGGATGACGCACGGCGCAAGTTCGAACAGTGCGTGAAAGAGGCGGACATCAATAAGGAGGTTGGCCAGTGGGGCTGTGAGGAGAGGAAGCAGATGTGTATTTCTGGCTGCTACTTCCCGCCCGACCGGCCGCCCAACGATATTCAACGATGCATAGCCAAATGCCTGGCGGAACATGCAAGTTGCATGAGAAACGTAGCTATCGATTACCTTAGGGCTGTGCAGAAATGCTATGACGACTGGCAGAAACGTATTGACCAATGTAGAAAGAGGTACCCGGAACCAGCCAAGCCTGTCACAGGTTCTGCGCAATAAACGGATACGAAAACTACAGGTGCTGGGTCAGTGCGTGATTAGCACTGACCCAGCTCTACACACCGAAAAAAGCCTAGGAGGTGTCAAAAATGAGGTTGTTCTGTTACGTTATCACCCTCTGTGCATTGACGCCTTTGCTCCATCTGAGCGCTGCTGTTGCAATAGAAGACAGCGACATGCTGTGTGAGCAAGTGATTGTGGTGTTTAGCTTACCCCTACAGCGGACCGCATGTGTTGATAGTTTTGAGCCAACCATACAGGTGTACCACCGAATGTGGTTGGTTCAGGGGGAAAGGGCATGGTATGCTATTCGCGGACCGGCAGTCAACGACATAACGGTTGTTTTACACCGCGACGGGACGAGGTGGTTGGTTTGGTGGTGGAAGGACGGGAAGCGTGCACCCTTGTTCTGCACCAACTTTCCCAATACTAAGGAAGGACGGGCACAGAGCCGGTCTTTGTGGAAGTCGTTGGATGTGGATGGTATTTTAGCGCGCCATGGATTGGACAGATTGTTCGGCGCCGGTACTTCGCAGGTGGCTCCCCCGGTGCGCGCGTTCAACCTGTTTGCATTTCCGCCTGCTGTCCAGTCGGTCTATCTGCAGCAAACCACTTTCATCGATCCGAACAACTCCATTCGGGCTGCTGCCTTTGAGTGGTATACTGTATGTGAAGGAGGATCACGGGTCAGGCTAGCATACCATCTTTACGCCGATGGGCGATTAGTCTATCAAGAGTATACTACGCGATTACAGAAGCCGAGGCGAGGGGAGGAAAAGCTGTACCCCTATCTGTCGGCAGGAACATTGCGGTCGTATGGCAAGGTGAGCTCAAAGGACTTCGTGCAATGTATTCAATCCGCCGGTTGGGGATTATACCTCACATTGACGGAGCGCACGCCCAGCAGAGGGCAGCAATAGTCGTCAGTTCGCGGGGAGTATTGTGATCTGAATCGGTGAGTATCTCACACTGCTACGCCTGTCATCGGGCACAGCGGGGGTGATAACGAGCAGTTCTGCCAGCGTCATCAGCAACAACCTGTATGACGTGTTCGGGGTCAAAAGGTATGAGCAGGGTACTGCGGAAACGCCATGGAGGTGGTTGGGCGGAAGGTCGAAACTGTCCGAAGAGACGTTAGTAATCTCTCAGGCTATGGCATGTGTGGTAGCCGAGCCCGAATTGCCGTCCACTGGCGTTACTATACTTGGAGGAAAGGTAAAGCCCCCAAGCTGGCGAGATATTGCCAAGTGCCTTTGGAAATGCAAGGACAAAACAGGTCACAAGTTCTGGTGGTGCTTAGGGGACTGTCTCGGGCGCAAAGTCGTTGCTCAGTATTGCAGAGATATCGTATGTATGGCACGACCGGACCTTTGCCAGCCGTGGTATTACCCGGACAACCCCTGTAAGCACAAGGACGAGCGAGTGGATGCATGTCAGTCCTGCTGCGAAGTAGATTACTATTGCTGCCTCCTTATGGGTGAACACCTAGGGAGGTATCTGAATAGTGCCACATGCTGTCATATGAACTGCGGTCTGATATAACCATACTGAGAGAGGTGACTGGCATGAGATACGCTGTTGTCATGCTTGCTCTGATGTCCGCTTTATGGACAGGGGCACGGACGCTCGCTATGGGTCAACTTGAAGGAAGCGGGAAGTGGGATCGCGCTCGTGACCTGTCCCATTATTTGGAGACGACGCCGACTTCTAATTTGGAGATTGTGTCTGTCTACGTGGAAAGACTCTTCGGAGATACGGAAACGAGCAGGGATTTCTTCAGTGATTATCCGGAGTCTACATCCTCCCTGCGCACATTGGTTCGCGCACTCGCCGCGCACGCGAAGCAGACGTGTGACAGAGGCGACTGGAAGCGTGGAGAACGTGCCTTTGGATTGGCACTACGCCTGGTCCGCGGGGTGCTGCAGCTGAAGCCTCCTGAGAAAATACCCATTGGCAGAGAACCCAATGGCGAGGAAATCTACGTGCATCGAGGAGCAGCTCTCGTATACGCAGATGCGCTCGCCAGCACAGCCGTGTTCCTAATAGCCGAGCGTTTGCAGCAAATAGCGAGTATGGATAGGCAATATGCACGTCTTCTCAATGCTCCTCTGCAACGTGCCCGGGAAATCGCCGCAGAGCAGAGAAAGCACGCAAGCAGAACATTGCCTCTGCTTAGGAAAGGAGATTACCAACAGCTTGACCAAGTCACTGAAAGACACCTGTCTACCTTGCGCTCGCTTATCGACAAGTGGGAGAGGGAGATCATGCAGTCTTT
>CALJAP010000147.1 GCA_938027655.1 uncultured bacterium
CCATATCGCCTCTTTCGTATCTTGAATGTCTGCCGGTATTAAAGGATACGCTTTTTGCGAGGCGGTGTCAAGGTTGGAGATGGTGGGGGTGAGGTGCTTGACAGGGGGTTGAGATTGTTCTTAAGCCACTTGTTGCCATTGGGTAATTTCCACCTGAGGCATCGTTCACGTCTTTTTCCTTCTTGTGCGTAAGTCTTTCTGGTAGAGCATCAAGCGCGAAGCTTCACTTCGCCACTCTGGATGGCGAACCTCCCCAAACCGTGCACCGTAACGGCTCGGCAGGAGCCGCGCCCTCCAAAAAAATGTCATGGCAGCAGAACCACAGGCGTTGGCTGAATCAACCGCTTTGCGCGGCATAATCCCGTCCGGTGCGTTTGGAGCGCAGGCGGGTGAGCGTCCCTCCGGCGTCCTCGCGCCATTCCAGCTCCAGTACGCCGTTATCTACTCGTACCGCTCCACTGCCGGTCTGCACTCGGATAGACGGTGGCAACGCACCCCGCGAAGGCGATACTGCCAGTACCAGCGAGCCGGCTTCCTCCACCCGTTCCAGTGCCACCCAGTCCAGCGCGAGGTTACATACCCGCCGGTCATCCCCCGCACCCTTTTCCGCCGGGCGGTGCGCCTGTGCGAAGAGCAGGCGAATCTCTGATAGCGCTGAGACGGGGTGTTTGCGCGGCGGCAGGTTTACCGCCATCGTCTGCCAGCCGGGGCGCAGATCGATGTCACCCACCTTCACTTCACGCTGAGCCATGCCCCGAACCAGCACTTGTTCGTCGCCCGGCGAGCCGATGTCGGCGCGCCAGCTCTGCCGGCGCGGGGGAAGCACGAAAGATAACAGCGGTCTGGCGAGTTTGCAGTTGTGCGGTGAACGGTATCGGCAGGCGCACCTCCTTGCGCTCGCCCTCGCGCAGGTCACCGACACGGATGCGCGTACCCGAGAACACTATCTCCACCTCATGCGCGGTTTCTCCGGGCACGTCGAGCGCAGGATGCCACCAGCGCATCTCGCCATGAGAGGTCACGGGCGCGTTGACAACCGATACTGTGGGGGCATGAGAGGACGCGGAGGTGTTTAGCAGATGCACGTCGGCGTTGCGCCCCACCGTAAGCGGACGCAGACGGTGGCTTCACGGGGCTCTCCACTCTCGCCGCGCCAGTTCTGTCCCCAGTAATCCATATACAGATGTGTTACTCCCCAATCGGCGGCGAGCAGCTGGGAGCGCATGTTGTCGGCGAGCGTGCGACTATCGTAGTAGCCATACAGGGGGGTATTGTGGATGCCGTTTATCCAGTTGCCCCATTCGCCTGCATGAGTGTCCCATTCGTACCAGTAGAAGTATGCTGCGCCCACCAGGGGCAGGCTTTCTGAAACCTGGCGCACATCGCGCTGCATGTGGGATTTCCTCCCGCCGTATTCTTATCTGAAACATCGTTCTTGATCGAGCAAGGTACATCCTGTTGACATCGGGGCAGTGATGCCTCAGCAGGAAATGCGCAGGCGTAGACCGAAGCAAGCACAGAAGCAGATTTGGGGTCCAACGGGGGAATAGTACATGTGGCGAATCATCCTGTTGTTCTGTGTCGGTGTCGCATGTGCAACGGTGTGGGCGCAGAAGGTAGAGCACATCCCGTACAAAGGGTGGCAGGAGGCTTACCGTCTATCCAACGGTACGGTAGAAGTGGTTGTTGTGCCGTCTGTCGCGCGCATCATGCACTACGGGTTTGTGGGCGAGCCGAATGTGCTATGGGTCAACCCGGCAACCGAGGGGGTACCCGTCAAGCCGGGTGAGTGGCCCAATCACGGCGGGGATAAGGCGTGGGTATGGCCGCAGGACGAGTGGGAAATGCGTGTGGGTAGAGGGTGGCCTCCCCCTTCCGCGACCGACCAGGTACCCCATCAGGTAGAAGTGATAGGCGGCAACATTATTCGCCTGACTTCTCCGCTGGTGGCAGGATATGGGGTGCGCATCGTGCGTGACATTCGTCTGGAGCCGTCGGGCACACGCGTGCATATTCTCACAAAGTTGGAGAAGGTGCGCGATGGGGCGGATTTTCCTGTTGCTGCATGGGTAGTGGCACAGTTGCCCGCGCCGGAGCTGCTGCTGGTTCGGCTGCATCCCGGCTCCACCTTGACCGGGGGATACAAGCTTTTCAGTCCCGACCCGTGGAAGGCTGTTCGTCGGCTGGGAGCGGATATTCTGCTGCCGGAACGTCGTTCTGAGGTGGCGGTGAAGTTGGGGTGTGATGCCGAGATACTGGCATGGTTCAAGTCGCCCTATCTGGTAGTGCACCGGTCGCCCATCGGGAATCTATCGGATTTTAAGCCGGGTGACCACGCGCAAATTTTCTCCAACTCCGATGTATTACCGTACATTGAGCTGGAGTTCACCTCACCCCTGAGAGTGCTGCGGAAAGGGGAGAGCGTGTCGCTGGAGGTGACATGGGAGCTGTACCGCATTCCTCCCGACAAAGGTTCGCCCGAAGAACTGGCAGTGTTTTTGCGCCGGATGTAGGGGATAAACTGCCTTTCGAGACCACGCCGACCAGTCTGAATTTAGTCCTCTTCACGGCTGAAGTCGTTCCTTCTTTTGGAGGGCGAGGTTCCTGTCGAGCCGTTGCGGTGCGCGGTTTTGGGCTCACCGGGAGATTCGTTCTCCAGAGTGGCAAAGCAAAGACTCGCGCTTGACAAAATCGCATTTCACCTCTTGTCAATCTTGGGATATGAGTGTTTTGAGCCAACAGACGTTCCAGTCTATTTTGTCATGCTGAGCGTCAGCGAATCATCTCTTTGTGGCAATACATCGAGATTCTTCAGAATGACAGGCAAGCAGAACCTCCCGGCAGTATCAAAATAACGTTGTAGCCGCAGCCTGCGCGAAGGGAACGCAACCTGAAGGTTGCGGCGACATTCAGGGTAACAGGCACGCTGAACCGCTCCGTTCATATCAAAATAATCATGTGTGGCAGAGTAGCAGCTGCGCTGGTTAATGGCTCTGCGAAGGCTTGGAAAGGTGCAGCTTTAGCCGTGTGCTCACGTTGAAATCCCGGCGCACATTCGCTTATAATACAGAAGCAACATACAGATGAGGATTTTCGCCAAATGCTGTGATGCCATGAACCTGCCCTCACGTTGTGTGCAGATAGACCCCTTCCTGGGGCGGTATTACGCCAACCGCAGCGCGGAGAGCATCGCTGGGGAGATCGTGGTGCATGGCTTTAACGGCGTACAGATGATTGTCACTCGGGATAGCCGAACACATCGCGAAGTGTTGAACGCCCTGCGCAAACGCAAAATACACGTGGATTATACTACCTTTGGCAACGGCACATACGATACGCAGGACCTGCCCGCTGGATGGCAGGAATGGTGCATGGTTACCCGCCAGCCGGTGAACGACGGCTACACCCGTCTATGCCTGAATCACCCCGAATACCGTCGCTGGAAGAAGGGGCAAATCGCCGCGGTGCTCCGCCAATACCCCTTTGATGGCGTGCATATCATGGAGCCGTTCTGGCCTGAGTACCCGGGTCCTGCCGCTCCCGCATACGCCTGCCTGTGCGAGCGATGTCGCTTGCTGTTCGCGCAGAGGTACCCGGGCGAGCAACCGCCGGAGTTTCATGATGGATCACATCCTCGCTTTTGGCGCAAGCAACCGGAGCTCTATGCAAAGTGGGTGGAGTTTCGGGCAAATAGCCACACCGACTTCCTGAATGACCTGCTGAACGGAGCGGGAGGAGTCCGAAAAACGCATCCACAACTTGCTGTTGTCGTCTGGATACTCGCCATCGATGCACCCGACCCGGTGCGTTTTGTACGAGAGGTACACGGTCAGGACATCGCAGAAGTGGTTCGGCAGGTTCGCCCCGATGCGGTCTGCTTGCAAACCCACTGGCCCGACTGGATAAAAGCAGACCTTGCCCCGGATTACGTGCGCGCCTACCAGCCTCTGGTCAAAGCAGCACGCGAGGTTCGTCGCAACTTACCGATCATGGTGCAGGCAGATATTGGCTCGCAGCCGCAGAACCGACGTTCGTGGCAGTGGATAGAGGCGTTTCGCGAGGCGTGCCGGAGCATCGGCGTACAGAGCACCACGCTCTACGAATATATGCTGGGGATGTACATGTATGCCGACCCGCCCAAGGCAGTGAAGGCAACGCGCGAAAGCAGGGATACCGTCCTGCTGGTGTTTAACAAGCGTCTGGATGCCCGGAGTGCAGGGGAAAAGGGACGATACCGTTTTGCCCCATCTCTGGAGATAAAACGCATCGAGGTAGACGGCAACCTGGTACGCCTGCACACTGCTCCAATGCGCGCGAAACAACGATACCGCCTGACGATACAGGGCATCGCAGATGACCCATCGGCGCGCTGGTTGCCGGATACACCTGCGCTCACCCTGTCCGGGCAGACGGTTACTGTGTAGGGTCATCATATGGATACGAAGCGTACCAACAGCAAACGACTGCTTGTCCTGCACGCTACCTACCAGCTGGGAGGGGCGGAGCGCGTTCTGCAGCGGCTACTGACCTCGCTTGCGCAATACATGGACGTTCACGCTTGCGCTCTGTACGAGCCGGGGTCGGTTGGCGAACAGCTGCAAAAGGCGAGCGTGCCCGTCTACGCGCTGCACGGGCGATCACGAACCGACTGGAGGGTGTTGCCGCGCTTCGTGAGGTTGGTCAGGCAGATTCGCCCCGATGTGGTTCTTACCATCGACTCCCCCTACCCCCTGTTGTACGCTGTGCTGGCTCGCAGGCTCGGTTGGGTCCCCAAACTGGCAGTTTCGGTGCGAACCTTCGGAAAGGTGCACCGCCAGCGCGAGATGGCAATCAGCCGCAGGCTGGCCTCGGGTGTTGTTGACGTTTTAATAGCCCTCTCCGAAATCCAGAAGCGATTCCTGATAGAGACAGAAGGGTGGAAAGCAAGGCGCGTGGAGGTGATCCCCAACGGCATTGACCTGCAGAGGTTCTCTCCGGTGGGCGAGCACCTGCGTCAGCGGTGGCAACTATCGCCGGACACACCGGTCTTCGGCATCGTCTCCATGCTGCGCCCTGAAAAGAACGTCTCCCTCTTTCTGCGAGCAGTGCAGAGGGTGGTCTCCGTCATGCCGGAGGCGCGTGCGTTTATTGTGGGAGATGGCGAACAGCGTGCCGCTCTGGAGCAAGAGGCAACGCAGTTGGACATTCAGCAACAGGTGGTTTTCACGGGCGTCGTCGAACAGGTCCCTCCTGTGTGGCGCACGATGGATGTCGCGGTGCTCACTTCTCGCGTGGAGGGGCTGCCTAACGCGCTGATAGAGGCTGCCGCCTGCGGCGTGCCAGCGGTCAGTACCGACGTAGGCGCAGTGCGCGACATTGTAATAGACGGCGAAACAGGCTTCGTGGTGCCTGCGGGCGACGAGAATACTCTCGCAGAGCGCATCCTGTATCTCCTGCAACATCCCACCGAACGCAAACGCATGGGCGAACGCGCTCGCCAGCACGCCGAAGCTCGTTTTGACCTGCGCCAGATGGTAGAGCGCTACGCGCAGGTGCTGCAGGAGGAGGCGTGAGACTCAGTCATCCCCAATCGCGCCGAAGTTGCTCACGAGGATGCCGAAGTCAAACAGCGTCACCTCCTCATCCCCGTCTAAATCCGCCTCCGGGTTCCATCCACTATCGCCAGGCATACTCCCAAACGCCGACACCAGCGCACCGAAGTCGAACAACGTCACCTCGTTGTCCCCATCGATGTCCCCGTTCACCGGCGAAAAGTTCGCCACACCACCACCCACGATGGAAACACTCGCCAGCGTCTGCCTCAACCAGTGCGACGCCTTCGCCGACAGGTCATACACCCCGTCCAGCGGAGCCGCCAGCGAATACCCTCCCGAGGCGTTCAACGCCAGTGTGTGCACCTGTAACGGAGTAACACTGCCTGGTGCACGTATCTGCAACTCCACCG
>CALJAP010000148.1 GCA_938027655.1 uncultured bacterium
GTTTGCCAAACGGCAAACCTCTGTGTTATACTGACGGAGGTCACCTTTGTGGCGAAGGAGGATGGGAGATGAGTACGACCATTGAGGAGGTTGTGGCGCGGGAGATTCTGGACTCGCGCGGCAACCCCACCATTGAGGTGGATGTTTATCTGAGCGGAGGCGCGCGCGGACGTGCGGCGGTGCCGTCGGGCGCGTCTACCGGCAGCAACGAGGCGCTGGAACTGCGCGATGGAAATCCGGAACGCTACGGCGGGAAGGGCGTGCTGAACGCGGTAGATAACGTCAACGAGCGCATCGCGCCCGAATTGATAGACATGGACGCGACCGACCAGGTGGCTATCGATAACCTGCTGTGCGAGCTGGACGGCACACCCAACAAAAGCAAGCTGGGAGCAAACGCCATTCTGGGCGTCTCGCTGGCGGTGGCAAAAGCGGCGGCAGAAGGGGTGGGACTGCCCCTGTTCCAGTATCTGGGCGGCGCGTTTGCGCATACCCTACCGGTGCCCATGATGAACATCCTCAACGGCGGTAAACACGCCGACAGCAATGTCGACCTGCAGGAGTTCATGGTGGTGCCTGCCGGTGCAGAAGACTTCCCCGAGGCACTGCGCATGGGGGTGGAAGTGTACCATAGCCTGAAGAGCGTATTGAAGGCACATGGCTATAACACCGCTGTGGGTGACGAAGGCGGTTTCGCACCCAACCTGCGCTCGAATGACGAGGCGCTCGACCTGATTGTGGAGGCGATGGAGAAGGCGGGATACACCCCAGGCGAAGACTGCTACCTCGCGCTGGACCCCGCTGCCTCCGAGTTCTACGAGGGCGGCATGTACCACCTGAAGGGCGAGGGGCGCGTGCTGACCAGTGAGGATATGGTCGCTTATTACGAGGACCTCGTGAACCGCTACCCCATCATCAGCATCGAGGATGGTCTGGCGGAGAGCGACTGGGATGGCTGGAAGGTGCTCACCGACCGACTCGGCAGCCGCGTGCAGCTGGTAGGCGACGATATCTTCGTGACCAACGTGCAGTTCCTGAACAGGGGCATCCAGATGGGCGTCGCCAACTCCATCCTGATTAAGGTCAACCAGATTGGCACGCTCACCGAGACCCTTCTGGCGATAGAAACCGCCAAGCGAGCGGGCTATACGGCGATTATCTCGCACCGTTCGGGTGAAACCGAAGATACCACCATCGCCGATATCGCGGTGGCAACCAACGTGGGTCAAATCAAGACGGGCGCGCCCTGCCGAACCGACCGCGTGGCGAAGTACAACCAGCTGCTGCGCATCGCCGAGGTGCTGGGCGACGCTGCCGATTATCCGGGCGTCGGCGCTTTCTACTCGCGCCGAATGAAATAGAATTGCCCTCACTCCCTGCCCCCTCTCCCACGCTGTGGGAGATGGGGAAATGACAAAGAACATCGGGAGGCAACCATGCGCTGCACCAAAATCGTCTGCACCATCGGACCCGCTACCCAGTCGCCCGGTCGCCTTCGCGCCCTGATGGAAGCCGGCATGGACGTGGCACGACTGAACTTCTCGCACGGCACGCACGAGTCGCACGGACGGGTTATCGAGCATATCCGCCACCTCAGCAAGGAACTGGATAAGCCTATCGCCATCTTACAGGACCTGTGTGGACCCAAGAATCGCCTGGGAGTGCTTCCTGAAGAGGGGGTGCAGATAGAGACGGGGCAGAAGGTGCGCTTTGTGCTGGCGGGGGAGGGTACCGACGCCCAAAATATCCCCTTGCCTTCCTCTACGCTGTTTGCCCTGGTGCGCCCCGGCGAACGGATATTGATTGACGACGGAAGCATAGAGGTCACGGTCACCCAGCGCGACCTGAACACCATTCACGGCGAGGTGCGCATTGGCGGGGTTTTGCGCTCCCATAAAGGGGTAAACCTGCCCGATACCCGTTTGCCCGTGACCTCCGTCACCGAGCGTGACCTAGACGACCTGCGCTTCGGCATCCAGCAGGGGGTAGACTGGGTTGCGGTATCCTTTGTGCGCGAGCCGGAAGACCTCCAGCCGGTGCGATACACCATAGAGGCAGCGGGGGCAGATGCTCGTGTTATCGCCAAGATCGAGAAGCGCGAGGCGGTAGAGAACCTCGAGAAGATTCTGGAAGCGGCGGACGGCATCATGATCGCTCGCGGCGATTTGGGGGTGGAAATGCCCATCGACGAGGTGCCCCTGATACAAAAGGAGATTATCGCCCTGTGCAATCGCGCGGGCAAGCCGGTGATTACCGCCACCCAGATGCTGGAATCGATGATCTCCGCTCCCCACCCCACCCGTGCGGAAGCCACCGATGTCGCCAACTCCATTTTAGACGGCACTGACGCGGTGATGCTGTCGGGTGAGACGGCGGTGGGGCAGTACCCTATTGAAGCGGTGCAGGTGATGCACCGTATCGCCTTCCGCGCGGAACAGGCGTTGAAGGAGGGAATTGTCGTGCAACCCAACCAGCCTGTCGCGGGGAGTTTGAGCGTGACAGAAGCGGTGGCGGAAGCAGTGTGCCATATCGCGTACGATATTAACGCCTGCGCTATTATTTGCGCCACCACCTCGGGCAGCACGGCACGCCTCGTTTCCAAGTACCGTCCCAAGACGCCGATAGTGGCGTTCACACCGTTCGAAAGCACCTATCGGCAGCTCGCGCTATCGTGGGGCGTCCAGCCGCGATTGATACCCCAGGTGTACACGATGGAGGAAATGTTGCAAACTGCGGTGAACACAGCAGTAGACATGGGGCTGGCACACGAAGGCGACAAGGTGGTTATTACTGCCGGTGTGCCGATTGGCGTGCCGGGCAACACCAACTTGATTAAGGTGCATACGATTGGACAGCCTATTGTGGCTTAGGGGGTGAAAATGGCATATCGGGGCGCACAGAGGGAGAGGTCTGCGATTTCGCGAGGCAAGAGGCACAACAAAGGGATGGTGGTCACCGTTGAGCGCTGGCTACTGGTCGGCGTTGTCTGTCTGGTGGCGGGTAAACTGGCGTTCTCCTTCGGCGGGAAGATCGTGATGCTGGCGCAAGAGGCGTACGCACAGCGCAAGGATATCGCCGCCCTGCGTGCGGAGACCGAGCGATTGCGCGAGCAAAACGCTGCCCTGCGTGAGGAGATGCGTAAACTCAATACACCCGGCGGTATCATTCTGGAGGCACGTAAGCAGGGCTATGGCTTTCCGGGTGAAAAACTGCTGGTGGTAGAACCTGCGCGAGATTCTTCGCCCGGCTCAGAATGACAGGGTTGGTATCCCTTTTGTCATGCTGAGCGTTAGCGAAGCATCTCAGCGACCGCAACCCGACGGCTCGGCAGGAGCCTCACCCTCCCGGGGAATGAAGCTTGACGCACCATTACGTTCTGTCCAGCACTGCCCGTAATGCCTCTTCCAGCTGCGGATAGCGGAAGGTATAGCCCGTCTGCACCGCTACCTGGGGAACCACCCGCTGGCTCCAGAGCAACGTCTCGCCCAGCTCGCCTGCAATCAGACGCAGGGCAAAACCCGGCACCGGCAGCCATGAGGGACGCCTGATTACCCTGCCCAACACTCTACAGAACTCCTCCAGTCGCACGATGCCCGGAGCCACCACGTTCACTGCCCCCTCCACCGACTCGTTCTGCAGAGCGTGCAGGGTCAATCCGGTGACATCATCCAGATGCACCCACGGGAACCACTGCCGTCCGCTGCCAAACGGGCCGCCCACGAAGAGGCGGAAAGGCGGAAGCATCTTCTCTAACGCGCCACCCCCCTCGCCCAGAACAACCCCAATGCGCAGTTTCACCACGCGCACCCCCGCCTCGCGAGCCTCCTCCGCTGACTGTTCCCAACGTATCGCCAGTTCGGCAAGAAAGCCTGTGCCGGGCGGGCTGGTCTCGCTCAACTCCTCCTCGCCCCGGTTGCCGTAAATGCCTACCGCGCTGGCATTGACCAGCACCTTGGGGCGCGGCTCTGCCTGGCGCATCGCCTGCACCAGGGCGCGGGTGCTGTTCACGCGGCTGTCAAGAAGGCGTTGCTTAAACTGTGGTGTCCACCGCTGGGCTGCTACGCTTTCGCCCGAGAGGTTCACTACGGCATCCGCATCGGACAACACCTGTGCCAGCCCGTCGGGTTGCTCTGGAGACCACTGGGCGACCCCTGCACCCTGCGGCACTCTTCCTACCGCACGAGAAGCGTTGCGCGTCAGCACGGCTACCTCGTGCCCAGCCAGCAGTAAATCCCGACACAATGCCTTGCCGATGAAGCCGGTACCGCCTGCAACTAATATACGCATCTTAAGCCTCCTGCCTCCTTAATTATAGCACCTTGCACTTCACGAATACATCGTGCTACATTAGGAGAGAAAACCACTACAGGAGGCAGCCATGAGCTATACCATCGGTATGGAGGCAATGCGCCTGCAGTGCCCGCAAAGGCTGGCACATACCGAATACTGTAGCAACTATGCGCTGGTGCGAGCGGTCACCGGCAAAGACCCTGCTGCGGACCCCAATGCCTGGCGTGAGTTCCATGATGCCTGGCAGATAGACCTCCTCTGGGTGACGAACGACGGGCCCGTCCCCTGGTCGCAGCGAGGCAGGACGACCGATATGGGGCACGCCGAGTTTCTAGAGGGAGGCATCGACCGGCGCGATACCGTCCACTGCCCTTTCAGAGACGTGGAGGAGGTGTTGCAGTTCGATGCGGTAGAGGAGTACGGTTTGCCGGACATGGAGGAACTGGTGGACTACTATGAAGACGCCTATCGCCGCGCGCAGGCGCAGAACCCCAACCAGATAGTCACCGCCGGCTACTATAAGACCATTGTGTCGGGGGCGATAGAGGCGTTCGGCTGGGACATGCTGCTGGAAGCTGCTGCCGACCGCGAGCGTTTCGACAGGGTGCTGGAGAGCTTCTATCGGCTGTCGCTGCACCATTATCAGGCGTGGGCAAAGACCTCTGCGCCGGTGTTCATCTGCCACGATGACATGGTGTGGTCGGAGGGCCCGTTCATGCACCCCGATTTCTACCGCTCCGCCATCTTTCCGCGCTACGCGAAGCTGTGGCAGGTATTGCACGAGGCGGGCAAAGTGGTGCTGTACTGCTCGGACGGCACGTGGACGGAGTTCGTAGACGACATCGCGCGAGCGGGCGCGGACGGCTTTATCTTCGAACCCACTACCTCGCTGGAGTATGTGGTGGAACGGTACGGCAAAACGCACGTAATTGTGGGCAGCAAGGTGGATGCACGCACGCTCACTTTTGGCACGCGCGAGCAGATACAACGCGAGATCGAGCAAACATTATGCCTCGCCAAAGGGTGCCCCGGTTTCATGTTCGCGGTGGGCAACCATATCCCCAGCAACGTGCCGGTAGACAATGCCCTGTTCTACTTCGAGTATCTGAGCGAGCACTGGTGGCGGCAATAGCCTCCTGCTCAGCGCAACGTGATACCGCCGAAGGGGCAAACGCGCGTTCCCCATTGGGCGCAGAGAGAGCGCAGCCGATTAAGCGTTGCCATCCACGTCCTGCGGTCAGCGTAAAGCAGTTGCCCTGCCCGTAACCTCAGCGGGATTACGCTGAGGGAGTCTATCTCGTGCGGATGACGAACGCCTATCTGAACCGCTGCGGTCTCGGGGCGCGAAGAGAGGTTTACAAAGTCACCGAGACTGTAGGCGATGACCTTGCGCCGATACACCTCTATCCCCTGTAGTACGTGCGGGTGATGCCCTATGACCACATCTGCCCCCCAATCTATCAGGGAGCGCCCCAACCTCTGCTGGAACCTGTCAGGGTAAAGGGCGAGCTGTTTTCCCCAATGGATCGACACTATCACCAAGTCCGACTGCTCCCGTGCGGCGCGCAGGTCGGCTCGAATCATCTCCTCTGTGCCTGCGCCACGCGCCGGCGCTATCCCTGCCCGTGTCCGAGTGGCTACCGAGCCAATCGGCAAGATACAGGAGTAGCTGAGCAGCGCAAGGCGCATCCCCTTGCGCTCTACGATGGCGGGACGGCGCGCCTCGTCGAGGCTTTTGCCTGCGCCGGCGCAGGCGATGCCCAGTCTGTCCAGTGTGCTCAGCGTGTCGAACAGACCACCTTCGCGGTAGTCCATCATGTGGTTATTTGCCAGTCCGACGACGTCGAAGCCTGCGGTAACCAGTGCCTGCGCCCAGCGCGGGTCCGCCCGCAAGATGTAGTCTCGTCGAGCGCGCACGCTGCTGATGCTCTTGTAAGGGGTAGGCTCGTTGCGTGTGGTGAAGGGTGCTTCGAGGTTGCCGAGGAGCACATCGGCCCGCGTGAGAAATGGACGCACCTGCTGGAAAGGATAATCGGCTCCGTGCTGTCTGAGCAGGCGCGTCATCCCTAGTACCAGCATGATGTCGCCGACCGCTAAAACGGTGACCGCCGGAGACAAGGCTTGTGGTTGCTCGCTCATCGGCAATTTACTATCCTGTGAACACCTTCGGCGGTTCTACGGCACCTGCCCGTCCCGCGTTACGCCGGATCTGCTCTACCTCCTCATCGGGGATGGCGCGCTCGAACCGGCGAAACCCTGCTACCTCGAAGCCGTGCTTGTGTGCGAGGCGCGTAATCTCTTCCACCTGTTGCACGCTGATGTCTGCGCCCAGCGTGAAGCACTCATATCGCCTCTCCAGCGCAAGGATGATGGTTTCGGCGATACACGCCTCGGCGTGTTTGGGCGGGAAGCCAAAGTTGAAGCCAAAGTCTACGTTCTCGCCCGGCACGCGAATAACCCCGCCGTCGATGACCAGCACGTCGTTGCGCTTCTCGTACACCGCCGACGACACATTGCGCGGGCGAGCCACATCACACACCACTGCGCCCGGGCGCAGGTCCTCCGGCTCCACCAGCACATCTGTCGCCGAGCTGACCGCAATCACGATGTCGGCATCGCGTACCGCCGTGCGGGAATCGGTAGACACGCGCACCTCGGCGGAGGTAGCGGGGGCGATTTGCTCCTGCAGCGCTTCCAGTCGCTCTCGATTTCGCGCCACAAGCGTTATCTCCGCAACATGCTTTGCCAGAATGCGTGCGCAAACACTACCGATTGCTCCCGTCGCGCCGATGACCGTTGCTTTCGCCTCTTCCGCCCGGATGCCCATTCGTGCTGCCGCCAGCAACGCTCCCTGCAGCGCGCTTCCCGCCGTGTACGAGTTGCCGGTAGTGACGGGGGTGCTCAGCGCACGCGCCACGCTGACCCCACGGTCGCCTACTACCTTCAGAAACGCCCCCAGCCCAATAATCCGGGCGCCCAGCTCCTCTGCCATCCGCCCCGCCTGCACGATTTGGGGCAGAACCTTTTCAAAGGGGGTCTCCAGCAGCACGCGAGGGGTCATCGGCACGGCGATGAACCAGCCCTCTGCCTGTGCGCCCGTTTGGGACTCGATGCCGGTGATATGGGAGAGCACGCGCGGTGGGACGTGTTTAAATGCCTCTTCCACCCACCGAAAGGGTATCGCTTTCAGGATGGGATACTTTCGGGTAAAGTCGCTCTGGCGCAACGGATGCAGGATGAACGCAAATCGCTCCACACCACCATACCGCCTGTCCACAAGTTTCGCTTACATTGTACCTGCTTCCGGGCGGATGCGCAACATTGTGGGCACGCTGGCGGGTAAATACCACACCGCCCCGCGGGTAACGGGGCGGTGTGTTTGGGTAGGGCGGACGGGATGGGGTTACCGGGCAGTTAAGACGATGGTGCCGTCTTCGGCACGCGAAATCTGTAGATTCAGCTTCTCCGCCAGTTTGGTCAGCATCTGCTCCAGCGCAACGCCGCTGGATTCGAGGTTCACACGGGTGAGCGGATCAGTTTCACCGACCAGCACCAGAGGCGCGCCATAAGCGCGCGCGATATGCGCCAGTGTCTCCTCGATACTTCTCTGCTTCAGCACCAGCACCGGCTTGCGTTGTTCCTGTGAAATCTCCGCAGGTAGCCAGGCACGCAGCGCGTTGCTACCATCCCACGCTACGCGCACATCCAGCACCGTACCCTGTGGTACGGCGGGGAGCACCGTCGTGGTCTGCTGCGCTACGCTACCGCTCCATACGGTTTGCGCACCTGCAACGACCTCCACGCTGGTCGGACGGGATGCGTGCATCTTCAGCATCCAGCGCAGGTCGCCGCTATCGGTGAGGAAGGGTTCGAAGCGCGTGGGCAAGGTGCTGGTCGCCACCGGACTAACCGGGCTGCCACCATCAGACACCACACTCAGTGCAATCGCGTCCGTCTGCATATTGTGTGACCACATCACGATTGCCAGCACTGCCAGCACCGCTGCCGCCGCGAAGACGAAGCGCGGACGCCACGCCAGTTCCCACCAGCGCACGGCAGGCGTCGTGGGCACGCTGGCGTACACCTCCTGCATGATGCGGGAGTGCAAGGAGGCAGGCGGTTCCACACGCTTCGCCTCAGCCATCATCTGCCACAGCCTGCGCACATCTTCCAGCTCGGCGCGACAGGAGGCGCATCCCGCAGCGTGCTCGTCCATCTTCGCTGCCAGAGGAGACGCGATGCTCCGCTCGATATATGCCGATATCAATTCTCGAAACTGTTCACAGCGCATGGTTTGTGCACCACTCTCTCGCCCGAAAGCTCTTCGTTGGGTTTGACGCCATTATCTTCCAAAAAGTTCCCGCGAAGGTTCCAGAATCTCGCGTAGTGCCAATCGCGCTCGGTTCAGTCGGCTCTTCACCGTGCCCACCGGTAGTTTCAACATCTGGGCAATCTCCTCATAGGATAGGTTTTCGAAGTGATATAGCACGATGAGGATGCGGCGGTCGGGCGAAAGCTGCGCGATGGCGCGTTGCAGCACCTCTTCTCGCTCCTCCTGCTCCACTAGCTCCTGTGGACCGGGGCTGGTATCCTCTATCTGGCGGGTGAGGGTGTCACCGTCCAGCTCGAGCTGCTCTTCCAGCGAGACGTGCTGGCGTCCCTTTGACCGCTTGCGCATGTCCAGAAAGGTGTTCACCACCACCCGATGCAACCATGTACTGAAGTTCGCGTCGCCGCGAAAGGTATGTAACCCCTGAAAAGCGCGCACAAAGGCTTCTACCACCACATCGCTGGCGTCATCATAATTGCCGGCGAGGCGGTAAGCCAGATTATACGCCTGCCTCTCGTATCGGCGTACGAGCTCATCAAACGCCTCGCGGTCGCCGTTGAGGCATCGCTCGATTAGCTGACGGTCATCGGAAGGGGTCATTGTGCACCTCTTGTCATGTGGAAGAGAGCGCGCTACGCATTGCCTGCAGTTCCTCCTCGCTGAGCGGATGGGAGGGTTGCCCCCGCCGAATCGCCTTTGCGTACACGCGCACGTCCGAGCGACTGTAGACGCTTGTCAGTATCATGCCGTTCTGCTGGGCGTCCAGCATTGCCAACGAGAAGCTCTGCTGCCCCCCAACGTCCTCAAACGCATCGTAGCGCACCAGTCCCACATGCTGCACGCACAGGGGTATCCGTGCTTCCAGCGCAGACACCCGCTGGTCTATTTGCCTCTGGCGGGTATCCACCTCCTCCACGCGGGCGAGGTGGTCCATCAGTACTCTCTCCAGGCTCACTCCTGTTGCGCCTGCGGTTAGCCGCTGCAGTCGCTTGCTTAAGGTGCGCGTCCTTGCCAGCAACAGCGCCAGCACCAGCACCCACAACAGGTGTAAAGCCAGACACACCCCCAGCCAAGCATCCGTGTTCTGCGCGATACTTTCCAGCACTCCCTGCCACAGGGACATGCGACCCGACCTCCTCTTGAATGCGCTGTCCTCAAAGAGTATACTCAAGACGGAACCATTATCACAAAGGGGGCTCCGCAATGCAGCCTGCTCCAACCGAACAACCTGACCAGACAGCGAAACAACGACGCTGGTTGAGGCAAGCCGTAGCATTATTTGTCTTTTTGATTATCGCCTTCCTCTATCACAGCTTCTTCACCCTTTCGGTGGTGAGGGGCAAATCGATGGAACCCACCTTTCACGATGGGCAGGTGATTCTGGTCGGCAAGGGAGGGCTGTTGTTCGGTCCGCTGAAGCATGGCGACGTGGTGGTGTTTACACGCGATGGGCAATTGCTGGTGAAGCGCGTGGTGGCTTTACCCTATGAAACCGCACCTGATGGCACACGCGTGCCCGCCAATCATCTGTACGTGGTTGGTGATAACCTGGAGGTATCCGAGGACAGTCGTACATTCGGCCCCATTCCGTTGAACAGCGTCATCGGGAAGGTATTATACTGAGCGAAGGAGGTTATGCTAAATGCTTCGGGGCATATCCGTTTTCATCGGTATCTTCGTTCTCACCGCCGTTGTTGTGGCTCAGCCGCAAACGGTGAGCGCGATACGGTTTCACGGCTCTCAGGCTGACGGCTCCACGATGCTGCCGACAGAGGAACTGCTGTCGGTGATGCAGACGCAGGTAGGCAGCGACTTCGACGAGGAGCGGCTGCGTCAGGATGCCGAAGCCATCCAGCAGCTGTACGAGCAGAAGGGCTACCCGCTGGCGCGAGTGGTCGGCTTTGACCGACAGCCGGACGGCACACTGGTTGTGCGTATCGCGGAAGGGCGCATCAGTGGCGTGCGCGTGACAGGCAACCGGCGCACCCGAAGCAGCGCGATACTGCGCAACCTGCAGCTACGTCCGGGCGAGGTATACTCCTTGCCCAAACTGCAGCGGGAACGTGACCGACTGGGCAGGTTGCCCTACCTGAAGGACGTACAGATTGCGCCCGAGCCCGCCGACCAGCTGGGACAGGTGCTGGTGAACATCATCGTGGATGAGATGAACACCACGCAGTTTGCCGCGGCGGTAGGTTACACCTCGCGACGAGGATTGCTGGGTTACCTCGAGTTTTCCGATAGCAACCTGTTCGGAGGGGGGCAAAGCCTGCAGCTGCAATGGCAGCGTGGCACGTTCTTCTACGACGGCGGTCCCGACGAGGGCGAGCAGCGACAGGCTTATCTACTCCGCTACACCGAGCCTGGTCTGACCAGATGGGGTTTGATGGTGGGTATCACCGCGTACAATCTGCAATCGGTGTTCCGCCCCAGCTTCTCACAGACCGACATCACCCTGCGTACCTTTGAGAAAAGGCGGGGCTATACCCTGCTTCTGGGCAAGGAATGGAGCGACCGCCTGCAGATAATGGCTACCTTCCGCAATGATGAGGTAGACTACGACGATGCCCCGTCTTCTCTGCTCTCTATCGGGCAGAAGGTGCTCAATCGCGGACGAGTGGTCGCGCCCGGCATCCAGGTTCGGTACGATTCGCGCGATGACCGGATGAACCCTCGAAGAGGCATCCAGATTCTGGGCAGTTGGGAAACCGCACAACGTGCATGGGGTGGCGACTTTGCCTTTGATCGGGCGACGCTGGACGCACGCGGCTACTGGCGCGCCTCGGGCAAAAGCACCCTCGCTCTGCGGGCGGTAACCGGCTTCGCCACGAAGGATTTGCCCCTGTCGGAGAGCTTCTGGCTAGGCGGCTTTGACCTGAGGGGTTATGAGTTCGACGAGTTTCGCGGCGACCGCATGGTGCTGTTCAGCGGGGAGCTGCGCGTTCCCGTGCTGGAAGGCATTCAGGGGGTGTTTTTTGTGGATGCGGGAGATGCCTGGAGAAGAAGCGATAGCATCAGGCTCAACGTGGGAGGCGGCGTCGGCGTACGCTTCTTCAGTCCCTTTGGCGCTATCCGGCTGGACGTGGCAGCGGGCAGGCGGAAGATATTCACCTACGTGACGCTGGGGCAAAGTTTCTGAGAATCGCTTGCTTGTCATGTGCCAACAGATCGTTACCAGTCTCCAGCTGCCACGAAGCACTCACCGTGTCCAGCAGCACCACCGGAAACAGCACAAACTCCGCCGGCACGGCATACCCCAACTCCACCTACTTCTCATATGGTGTCATCCCGTCCATCACCTGCCCACTATGAGCGCGGCGCAGGTAAGTCTGCACCATCTGTTTTCTTGCTTCGGTTGGGTTCATGCGACACACTACGAAAAACGGCATCTTGCAAATCGTGCGCGGATTCAGTATAATGATGGTGCAAAGGGTGCGAGGCGCCGTACCCAAGTGGCTAAGGGGGCGGTCTGCAAAACCGCTATTCGCCGGTTCGATTCCGGCCGGCGCCTCCATTTTTTACTGCTCAGAGTGGGAGGTCAGAAACAGGGTTGGCAAACCTGAAGTCGTCCATTAAAGACATTAAACGCAACGAGAAGCGCCGCCTGCGCAACAGGTCCGCCAAATCGGCGATGAAGACCTTTATCAAGAAGGCGAAGGCAGCAGCAGCCAGCGGCGACAGTGAAGCCGTTCAGAAGGCTCTGGCGCAGGCGTGCAGTGCAATAGACAAAACCGCCGAGCGCGGCATCATCCACAAGAACCAGGCAGCCCGGCGTAAATCGCGCTTGATGCGCTACGTCAATCAGTTGCTGGCTCAGCAAGCAGCGACGAGCGGCGCGTAGTCGCCTACTTCACCCCGCACAGGTCGACTACAAGCCGCTCTATAACTCTTCGAGGGTCGTTGTCCCCTTCGTCAATGCCTTTCAGCACACGGTCCGCCTGATGCAGGCGGTCGAAGACCGTTTTCAGCTCTTTTAACGACAGGCGTTGCGCCTGTTCGCTCAGATTTCTCTTCAGGAAGGGTTGTCGGCTGAGCAATTGAGCCAGATTGGGGTCAGAAGGAAACCACTGTGCCGCAGTGTCTCCCTGCTCCAGTTGCAAACGCATCTGCCACAACAGACGAAACTGACGTGCAATGAGCACCATCAGGCGCGGCACAATCGCCTCTGCCCGTCCACCGGAAGACAACACGTCCTGCAGGTAACGCATCGCCGAGGCGGTATCACGCATGGCGATGGCATCCACCAGTTTGAACACCTGCGCCTCCACCGTGCGGCTCACCACCGTTTCCACATCCTCTCGCTCGATGGTAGACCGCTCGCCGACATACAGTATCAGCTTGTGCAGTTCCGTCTCCGCCGCGGCGGTACTGGCAGCGGTCAGGAAGGTAAACCGCTCCAGTGCATCGGGCGTCATGCCTTTACCCGCTTCCTGTAGCCGACTCAGCAACCACCCCTCGAAGCCCGCTGCGGTTAACGGTTTGCATTCGATAACCATCCCCTGCTTCTCCACCGCGCTCAGCAGCTTTGCGGGCACGGATGCTCCTTTTCTGTCCTCCTCCTCGCTCTCGGCGTGCGTATACAGGATCAACGAGGTGCTTTCCGGCAAGCGTGGGATGGCATCGGTCAGGGTGTCTACATCCGTGCTCTTCAGGTGCTGCACCCCACGCACCATCACCACACGACGCGGAGAAAAGGCGGGAACGCTCATCGCTTCGGCAAGGATGGCGGAGAGGTCTGCCTCCTGGGCGTCGAGGTGCGCGCGGTCAAACTCATCGGTGACCAGCTCATCGCGCAGGCGTTGCAAGACCGCGTGCTTCTGCCCTTCCTCTTTGCCATGCACCAGGTAGACACGAGCGGGCGACTTCCCGACGCCCTTGCGCAAAAACTCGCTGGCGTTTACTGCCATCGCTCTTCACCCTACAGCAGGTCACCGATAGCGATTGCTCTGCCCTCTGCCATGCTGCGGATGGCAGCTTCGGTAAACTCCATATACTTCACACCGTCCTCGAAGGTGGTGAGCCGAATCTTCTCTTTGCCCCGGATAGCGTTCACGAACTCCTCTTCCACGCGCCATCTGCCCTCCTCTTCGGGTGGGATGGGGATTTCGGTCAAAGAGGCATCGCCGCGCCTTCCGCCGCTCAGCTTGCCATCTGCGAAGCGCAGTGTGCCCTCGCTACCGAACAGCCACACCTCCGGTCCGCCCGCCAAGCCGGTGACGGCGGAAATCTGCAAGTGCGCCACAGCACCGCATACCATCTCCGCAATCACCTCCAGATGGTCGGGGATACGCACCGCCCGCAGATTGCCGGAAGCATCCCGACGCATCGGCACAAAGGTTTTGCCCATCGCGGTCACACGCTTCGCCTCTCCAACCCAGCGCATCACCGCTTCGTACCAGATGCCCAGCGTCATGGTGTTGAAACCGCTCAGGTCGAAGTCTTGACGCCAGTGTAGAGGCGACTCACGGTCCACGAAGGTACCCCCTGCGCGCACTTCGATGGCAAGCACCTCGCCGAGATAGCCCTCTGCTATCAGGCGTTTGATGGTGTTATCCACTTTCAGAGTAAACGGAGAGGGAACGATCTGCGTCACCAGATGCGGACGTGCCCGCGCTGCTTCCAGCATCTGCCGCGCCTCGCGCACGTTCATCGCCATACGCGCTTCGGTCATCACATGCTTGTTTGCCTGTAGCGCAGCCAGAGTGACCGGACAGTGCATGTAGGGCCATGTGCCTATCACGATGGCGTTGGTGTCGGGTGCATCTACCAGCTCACGCCAGTTGTCGTACACTCTGGGGATATGAAACTGACGGGCGACGCGCTCAGAGGATTCGCGCGTGCGATTGCATACGCTTACTATCTCCACGCCCTCGATAGCCTGCAAATTGGGGATATGCTGTGCAACGGTGTTGGCTCCTGCTCCTACCACACCGACACGAATGGTCTCCATCTGCTTTTGCTCACCTCCTCAGGGTAGTATTTCGCCCTCAGTGCCGCCACCACCTGTATCGGCGTTTGAGCAAGGAATGTATCTCCTGTAGCCGTCTCTCCGCTTGGGCTATCTCCGCTTCATCGATGCCGCGGCCGTATTCACTGCGCTCCAGCAGGCGCGTCAGCGCCCATGTCGGTTCCGCCACCTCAGGCAGCGATTTCTGCACCCGTGCCGCATATTCGGAAGGCGTCATCCAGTCGCGTCGCGCCACACCGGCTTTCTGTAGCAGATGCACCGCCTGCAGATAGCAATGCACGATGCGGGAGGAGGGTGCACGGGTGCTTGCAAAGCGTCCGAACAGTTCGTTTGCTACAGCAAACAACAGCAGGCTTACCGCCGCAATCGCCAGTATCCAGGGCAGGTATCCGTAACGTCGCGTGAGCATTTGCCAGAAGTTATGGACGCCTTCCTTTTGCCTAGTGGAGCGGCTCACATCACGCGCGCCTTCGGTGGCATCGAAGGTGACCCAGCCGTAGCCGGGAAAGTATATCTCCGTCCACTGGTGGCGGTGTTTCTCGCGGACGATGAACTTGCCGTCAGGCTGAGGGTCCCCGGTGATAAAGCCCGTTGCTACCCGTGACGGAATGCCCGCATAACGAGCCAGCACTGCCAGCGCGGTAGAAAACAGGTCACAGTAGCCTTCGCGCGAGTCGAAGAGGAAGAACTCCACTGCATCTCTGCCAATGGGCACCGCCGCGGCATTCAGGTTATAATCGCAGGTGGACTCAATATACGTCTTCAGTGCCATGACCTTATCGTAGTTATTGTTGTAGCGTGAGGTCAGCTCTTGCGCTAGTTTCTGCAAACGGGGGTTTGGGGTAGTGGACAGTTCGAAGTAGATGCCCCCCACATCCGCCGGCGTTGCGGGGGGTGCCTGACGCAGTTCGTGCGGGGTAGCGTCGGGCACGTGAGAGACCACCTCGTATTCCACACCCGAGCGGTAGCCATAAAAAGTTTGCAGACATCCGGTAGCGTCCACATACACCGCCAGGTTCGGAAATCGCACCAGCACCGGCTGCGCCGCTGCGTAGATGATGTTCGCCGCGCCGTACAGTAGCTTAAACCGTTGCTTCACCTCACGGTAGCGTGAAGGCTCGGGGGATACTGGCGGTACCTCCAGCGTATACAACCCATCTCGCCGTTCGGGCATGGTTTGGAACGGCATTCGCGGGTTGAACAGGTTTCGCGAGAAGAAACCGTATCGCGGGTTTGCCCAGCCTCGTCCGATATAGCGGATATAGACGCTGCCACGCCAGTAGAGCGGTTCACTGCTTTGCACCTCCAGCACCGGTTGCTCACTGAGCAACACCGGGCCCGACCCCACCGCAATCGACGGCTGTGTGAAGGAGCTGGACACACTGTTACCGCTGAGAGCCGATGCCACCCCTGACGGCAGCGAATTTCCACTCAAACGCAGCGTGGCATCCCGCAGGGGCCAGCTGACGATGATGCCTGTCAGCGCCGCCATAAGACCGCATACCAGTGCCACCGCAACCTGACCGCGCATGAAGAGCGCATCGGGTTTCGCAGCACCGTACAACCGGCGGGTGTTCTCGTGCGCCAGAAGGAAGGCGGTATTGCCCAGGAAAGTGGTGAACAGCCAGAACACCTGTTGTGCGCTGAGCGCAGGAGCAGCAACCCCCAGCAAAGCCACCACCGGCACGGCGATAAATAGCACATGTTCATCCGACGCCAGCATGAAGGAGGCAAACACCACCAGCCAGCAGAGGAAAGCGATAGCGGTGCCGCCGTAGGTGGTTTCCACGTCAAAGGGCAGCACCCACCCCTGCATCCAGAAATTGAGCAGAGCATACACGATAAGCCCTGCGAACAACCAGCGGATGAAAAGCCCGGGTGACTGATCGAACCATCCCATACGCCGCGCCACGAAGCTGAATGCAAAGCCCAGCAACACCAGCACCATCATCGTATTGGTGAATCGCTGGTCCTCGATGACGATACGCGCCGCCAGCAAGCCACAGAACGCTACTGCCAGCCCGGACAGATACATCCAGACACTGGGTTGAGCCGACGAGGGCGTTGCCCCTGAGGTGTTCATCCTTCCCCTCCCGGATGCAGTGGTATCACGATGACGTTCTGGGAGACAAGCAGGCGCATGAACTCTCCATCGTGGAGGGCGTCCAGAAAGCCACCCTGCCTGTCCAGTGCGGGTACGTTCGGTAGAAGCGCGACAACCTGTATCTGCTTGCGGGCACACATGTCCAGAAGCGACAACAAGCGCATCTCCGCAACGGCGGTGACCAATACCAGCAACGTGCCGGGTGGGACATCCGCCACCGCTTCCGTTGCCAGGTCTAACCAGGCGAAGTCGGGCTGAGGTGCGACCTCTGCCAGCACGTACAGATAGCCATACAGCTGCTCCGAAGACCACCGCGCAGGTTGTCTGTCCGCTTCCGCAATACCGGTTACCAGTTTGAAGGGTAGTCCGCTGGTGTAAGCCAGATGCAATGCGCCGCTCGCCGCCTTGACCATTATCTCGAAACTACCGGGTATCTGCCTCATCACCGGCGAACGGTCGAGTAACACACACACCTCGGTCTGGGTGAACCGCTCGAAATCGCGCACAAACAGGTCGCCATAGCGAGCGGAATGCTTCCAGTCCACACGGCGCAGGGGGTCCCCCGGCACGTACTCGCGAATGCCCAGAAACTCCACACTGTCCCCCCGCACCGGTGCAGAATGAGCACCTGCTGCCGTGTAAAGTGCGCCGCGCAGACTGTCTATAGCAGGCAGAGGCAAAGGGGTGGGTAAAACCAGTATCTCCGTTTGTTCGCGCAGTCGGTGGGAAAAGAAGAACATCCCTAACGGGTCGGTGGCATAAAGATTCAGCGGTCCGAGGTGGTATTTTCCTCTGTGCTGGAACACCACGCTATACCCCGCCTCTTGTTTGCCTCCCGCAGGAAGGGCAAGCGGGATCACGCCGTCACCATCGCCGAACCGCGCTCCTTCCGGTAGGGTATCTTGCGCCTGCAGGAAGTACCTGGGCAGGTTGCCACGGTTGTAAATGCGCAGCTTTACCGGTGCGGGTTGACCATCCCAGACCACATCCGCCACCTCGCGTTGTACCGACAGCCCCAACAGCATCTTCTTTCCAACAGCGTACGACACCAAAGGCACCACGGCGATTGCCACCGCCATCATATACAGGTGCCCCAAACCAAGCGTCATCGCCACGGTGAGGATGCACATGCTGGACAGCACGGTAGCGAGCACCTTTACCCCGTGGTAGCTCGGTTTTGCGGACGGCTGTCCGGCTTCCGTCGTCATTTGCGTCCTCCCACGCCCACCGGCACCGCAACCTGTTCCAGCACCTCTGCCACGATTGGCTCTGCGTTCACGCCGCGCACTCGCGCCTCTGGCTTCAGAATCAGCCTGTGTGACAACACCGCTGCTGCCACTGCTTTGACGTCATCCGGCAGCACATAGTCGCGCCCCTGCAGCATCGCGTACGCCTGCGCCGCGTGCATCAAGTTCAGTGAACCGCGAGGGCTCGCGCCCAGCTGCACATGCGGGTGGCGGCGTGTCGCGTTCACAATGCTGACGATATAATTGCGAATCGTGTCATGTACGAACACCTCCCGCACCTCACGCTGCGCCTGCACAATCTGCTCCGGCTCGGTGACCTGCTGTACGTGCTGTAAAGGGTGCTCCTGTTGCTGTCGGCTCAGTATCATCACCTCGTCGCGTTGGGAAGGGTAACCCAGTGAGAGGCGGATGAAGAAGCGGTCCATCTGCGCTTCCGGTAGCGGGTAGGTTCCCAGCATCTCCACGTTGTTCTGAGTAGCAATGACGAAATATGGGCGAGGTAGCGGGTGCGAGACGCCGTCGATGGTCACCTGTCGCTCTTCCATGCATTCCAGCAGGCTGGATTGCGTCTTTGGCGTTGCCCGGTTGATTTCATCTGCCAGAACCACGTTGGCGAACACCGGTCCGGGGTGCAGTTCGAAGCCTAGCGTCTTCGGGTTGAATACGTTGGTGCCGGTAACATCGGCGGGGAGCAAGTCGGGGGTGAACTGGATGCGCCGGAACTTGCCTCCGATGGCGCGTGCCAGCGCTTTGGCAAGGGTGGTCTTGCCCACACCGGGGATATCCTCGATAAGCAGGTGTCCATCGCACAGCAGGGTGAGCACAGCAAGTTCCACCATATTGCGCTTGCCGACGATGGCTTTCTCCACCTCGTCCACGATGCGGTGGAGCAGTTCGGCGGTTGGCGTCGGTTCTGGCATGACGAAGACCTCCCTCCGGTCGGATGAGCCAGATGCAGATTGTATCTCTCTATACTGAGAAGACGCGCGTCGGTGTTCCCTCGTTACGTTTACAGTATACCCTCCCCATCTCGTAGCAGTGCGGGGTTTTCGTACTACCCGTAACCTCTGCAGGTACCGCAGGAGGGCAGACATGGAAAATCCTCTACAGAAGGTGGCATCCCACCAGCCAAGGGGAGGAATGCACATGGGAGTGCACGATGCCAAGGCTTACGTGGGGGCTTTTTGCGAGATTGTGTGGAAGGACCGCACAGGCAACACCCACGTGACGCTAGCTACAGTTGAAGATGCCAGATATGTGCCGCTCTACGGTGCATACCTGATTACGGATGCAGAGGATATCCGTCTCGACCAGGTGGTCGCTATTCAGGTTGCCGAAGTCGCGATGCAGAAGGCAGCATGATGCGAGGCATCACTTCCACATACGGGTACCCACCCGGCGGGCAGAGGGTAGCCTCTGCCCGCCGCATTACTTCTGGAAAGAAGGTAGGTTAGTCAGGGGTGGGGGATGAGATGCATGGACGGGTAGAACCATTCCCGTCCAGACGAAGCCATATCATCGTTGTTCACGGCTAAAGCCGTTCCCTTTCAGACAAAGCCCTGCCTTCGCAGGGCTAAGAGCCAGCGCAGGCTGGCTTGGTCTGCTAGGCTGCGGCTTTAGCCGCAATTAGTAATGCTTGCCTTCCTCACAAAGGCTCTTTGCCCGGCGGATTCGGTGCGGAAGGCGGCAGTCCCCTTATCCAGATAGGCGCGCTGTAGAGTAGACGTAACTCCCTATCACCGACAAGCGGTATGCGGGCCGTTGTCACTCGAAGGTACATATACACCTCCCCGAGCGCGTTACGTCTCTGCCGCTGCAACACGTCCTCGTAAATGCGCTAGGAGATTGTTACCAGCTGCAGGACGATACACTGCTGCTACACAGGACAACGAAAGAGGCAACGGCATAGTGTTGCTTCGCCAACGGTGGTGTCGCCTCTACGACAAGCTGGACCGGGCAGGCATCGCATGGCGCCACTTCGGCAGGAACAACCAGCGACACGATTTCTTGCAGTTCGTAGAGAGGCATCGCGAGACGGCTTTTCCGGTGTTGATAGGGAGGCATTTCTACTGCCATCCCGACCTGGCGAAGCGGTTTTCGATACCGGTCGGGGAGTAACGCTCACGCCCCCCAGAAGCTGTACGTGGGCAGGTCGGTGAGCATTCCCAGCAGGCTCCAGATACTGCCCACGATGAACTCGCCCAGCATCAAGCCCAGAAAGAACGGCTCCAGTCGGCGATAGGTGCGCAGGGAACCGTAACGCAACACCAGCCACTTGATTAGCCACGCGATGAACAGGGGCAGCCACACCAGATTCATGCTCCACGAGCCGGAGATGGCGAAGCCAATGGGGTGAAAAGGAAACCACAGCAGCTTCAGACGCAGGAACATCAGCAGCGAACAGATGCCAAAGCCAATCGCCATTGCCCAGTTCGCCTGCGGGTTGGGCTTGCTCGGACTGCCTATCCAGGTGGCAAGACGGTTGTACGCCTCATTGCCGAACCAGATGCCCTGAAAGAATTTGCTTGCCGTGCCCAGCTGATAACCCAGATGCACAAACGCCCAGAAAGAGGACAACCCGCCCACCAGCACCGCCAACATGAGCGCGATCGCCATCCTCCGCTGAGAGGCGTTTGCTGAACCGGCGATGCGCTGGCTCTCTATCACAATCGGCGCAGGGTGACTGCGATACGCGCGGTTGAACCAGTAGAAGAAGTTCAGCATCGCCAGACTGCGCCCGTCTAACGCCCCTGTGCCGAATGCGCGGGTAATCACGTGGTCGGGACCGGAGAAGTGCAGGTCGTGTACGGGTGGACCCAGCTCTGCCCTCATGCGCATCACTGCCAGCGTCAGCGCGAAGTAGATAGCCACCGCCAGCACCGCCCAAACCGGCGACATGCCGTAATACCACAGGAAGCCTACCAGAAACGCCAGCCCCGCCGCCAGACCGATCAACGTCGCGCGATAGGACATCGCCTCCCCGCTATCGGAGAGTTCGCCCGCGCCGCGCCATGCCTGTTGCCAGACCGCTTTCAGATACCCTCTTGCCGTCCACGTGAGAAACACCAGTATCGCCATATAGCCGCCGAACGCCTGCTCGCGGATGAAGGGGAAGTCGGGAATAGTATCCCACGCCATCGCGTTGGACACCACCAGCTCCGCCTTCCAGAAGATGTAGAAGAACCAGCAGGAAAACACCAGGTCTAACGGCAACAGGTAGCCCAACCCGATGACGAACGGATAGAAGGAGTAGGGCGTCCAGCCGATGGCGTTCCAGGGCTTCTGGGTGATGTATGGCAGCAAATCCTGATGCTTCACGTTGATGGCGGGCAGCGAGGGTATCATGTAGTTCAAGCCGTTCAGCACGTTCACCCCGCCTGCCAGCAAGATGCCCGCCCACAGCAAGCCGTTGCGCCAGAAAGGGGTGCGCTCGTCGGTCATCTGCAGGGGCAGGATGACGATGGGGAAGGTCAGTCGCTCGCGCTCCACCCACAGCTTGCGCAGCAGGTTGCTGAGGCACAACATCACGAACAACAGCGCGAGGATGAACACGGTCCAGCGCAACACGGGAGGCAGCCACGCCCGCAGATGCTCCCAACGGTACAGGGTGTCGTTGCCCTGATAGTATCCGCGTAGGGCGTCTAAGTCGGTCACCATCAGCTCGCGCGGAAGGTACTTGCCAAAGGTGTTCAGCCAGCCGTTTGACTCGTTGCCGAACTGGAAGGGATGCCCCATCATCTGCACGAGCACGGGTATCATGTCCAGCCCTGCCAGCGCGGAACCCAAGCAGAGCATGGAATAGACGGTGAGCAGTTCAGCGCGATTCAGGGCGACACGCGGCAACCACCGCCTCAACGGCGCGTTCACCATCAGCAACACGACCAGCAGGAACACACAGTTGGCGAAGATGGAGATGGTGGTCGGATAGGGGCCGGTGCGCACCTTCTCCATATAGACCACCCAGTAGTTGTTGGGCACAATGAGCACCAGTCCCAACATCAGCGTCCACCAGCGGACAGGGACTGTAGCTGGCTGTGCGCTGATAACCGTTTCGGCAGGGGCAGGTTTTTCTTGTAAAGCGCTGTGCATAGAAAAAACCAGAGCTATCGTTATTCCCGCGCTGAAGCGGTTGAATACCACCTCTCCCCCTTTTCAAGGAAGAGGGCAAGATACCCTCTTGCACCTCTTGTAGCCGCAGGCTTTAGCCTGCGCCAAA
>CALJAP010000149.1 GCA_938027655.1 uncultured bacterium
AAAGCGCTGTGCATAGAAAAAACCAGAGCTATCGTTATTCCCGCGCTGAAGCGGTTGAATACCACCTCTCCCCCTTTTCAAGGAAGAGGGCAAGATACCCTCTTGCACCTCTTGTAGCCGCAGGCTTTAGCCTGCGCCAAAGGCACGCAACCTGAAGGTTGCGGCTACAAGGATGATAGAACAGGTAAAGACACCCCCTTGTAGCCGCAGGCTTTAGCCTGCGCCAAAGGCACGCAACCTGAAGGTTGCGGCTACAGGGATGATAGCAAACGGAACTGCTCCGCTCGTATCCAGATAATCACGTGTAGCGCAGGTACGGTTTCGTTTGTCAGGGCGCGGCTTTAGCCGCAGGACACATCTCGGCGCAGGCTACAGGTGGAGGGCGAAGCTGCCCACCATTCGGCCTACCCCCCACCCCCGTCCACGGGGAGGTCAGGTGGGGGTACTTCGTACGGCTTGGCAGGAGCCTCGCCCTCCAGATGCGCTATCGCGGCGCCGTTGGGGGAGCACCTGCTCCCGCACCCTGCGGCACCATCAGGTTGGGCGGCGGCTGTAGCGGTCTGGCTGGCTCCTTCTTCGCGGTGAGGGAGCTGCCACCGGACAGATACCAGTAGGCTCCCAACACCACAGCGATAACCAGCACGATGACCACTACCGCCACCACCGGCGACACTTCACGCTTGAGTGGAGATGCCATCGCTAATCCCCTGCCTGAACGGTCCAGTCACCCCAGCGTGTGGATGCCTTACGGTGATATTTGGCGTGACCGTCGCCATGCACGGAGTTGAAGCCGTCAAAGTGACGATAGACGAGAGTCGGCGGTCCCCACCACACGTTCTGATGGTTCCATATCGGGTCGGCGTCACAATCCGCCCATGTCTCGGGCCAGGAGCCATCTACCAGCAGGATAGTGCCTGCAGGGTCCTCCACCGCGCCGTCGGACAGGTAATGCTTGAAGCCGTACTTTGACCAGCTCCAGTTCGGGTTGGGGTCGGTGCAGGGCCACGCCCAGATGCTGTTCCACTTGTAGCTGAAGTAATACTGTCCGTTGCCCGGGTCGCCCCAGCCGCAGGTGCCAGGCACGTCCATCGTAGAGGGCGCGGCGAAGGTAGTGTACTCTCTGCCCGATGGGCAAATCTTCAGCTGGCGGTTCTTCACGTAGGGCATGTGCAGGTCGGGGAACCACACGAGCACGTTGCAGTCACCCCACGCGCCGTTGTAGATAAAGGGACCGGAAACGCATTCGTCATAGTCCTGCTTGTACATCTGAATAGCCAGCCCGAACTGTTTCATGTTGGACAGACAGCTCGCCGCGCGGGCGCGCTCCCGTGCCTGCGCGAACACAGGGAATAGGATCGCCGCCAGTATCGCGATAATCGCGATGACGACGAGCAACTCGATGAGCGTGAAACCAGTTGACTTGCGCATAGCGTCAAATACCTCCTGACAGTGATATGGTTTTATGATGCAAAGGCGGTGCGACCGTGGCGCGCTGCACCAGCGAGGTATGCACTGTCCGATGCAACTCGACAGATTCCCTTCGCTCCAGCATCGCCAGCAACATCTCCACCGCCGATTTGCCCAGTTCCTCGTAGTCCACCCGAACCGTGGTCAGCGGCGGGTCGGTAAACTGCGCAAACGGCACATCGTCATGTGCCACTACCGAAATGTCCTTTGGGATACACAATCCCGCCTGGCGTATCGCCTGCATGGCGCCGATAGCCAGCACATCGGTTCGCACGAATATCGCTGTAGGGCGAGGAAGCTTCGCCACCAGCTCACATGCTGCCCGTGCGCCGTCGTCGGGCGTGCGCCCGGCATAAACCACCATATCGGGGGAGAGACGCCCCCCTCTTGCCTCTATCTGCTGGCGTAGCATGGGCAGCACCGAATCCGGCTCGATACTGCCGATGTAGCCTATTCGGCAGTGTCCCAGCGAACACAACAGCTCCGCCACCTGAGCAATACCTTGTGACAGGTCCAGAGTAACGCACCCTATGCCTGGCAGGGGAGGCGGCGGATGGTGCACAATGACCACACAGAAGGTCTTCTGAGTAATGAGTTTGCGCAGCCAGTCCGCCGACACATCGGGGTCGCCCACCACAATCGCGCCATCTACCGCTCGCGAACGCGCCCAACGGCGTAACAGGCTCTCCCGCTCGTCCACTACCCCGACAGGGTTCAGCAATAGCGTGTAGCCGTGCTCGGACAGCACGTGCTGAATGCCCCTCGCCAGCGCAATCAGGAACATGTCCGATAGCACTTCCGTGTGCCCCAGATACTCCAGCCCGATGGTGCGGCTGCGCCGGTGCGCCAGGCTCTGTGCGTGCAGATTGGGCGTGAAGCCCAGCTCCTCCATGCGCTGCAGCACCATCTGGCGCGTCTGCGGGTTGATCCGTCCTCTTCCGTGATTCGCTCGCGAGACGGTCGCGCTGGACACCCCGATTTGTCGTGCAAACTCCTCAATGGTCATAATTGCACTTATCGTTGTGTAAGCGTTTACGCATCTATTATAAATAGTCCGTAAAACTTTGTCAAGTGGTTTGGGAAGAATTTTTGAAAAAATTCCCGAAAAAATCTCTAGTCGGTAGCGCTAGCGTCGCCGCGGGCGCGAGCGTGTTCAATCCCAAAGAAGGTCTCCAGAATGTGTCGGGCGATGGGCGCGGCAACTGCTCCACCATGCCCTCCCTGCTCCACCACCACTGCCAGCGCAATGCGAGGATTATCCGCGGGCGCGTAACAGATGAACCAGGCATGAGGTCTGCGACGAGGAGGGTCCTCGGCGGTGCCCGTCTTGCCAGCAACGGGGATACCGGGCAGGTTCGCGGCGTGCGCCGTACCACCCGCTCCGGCTACTGCCGACCGCATCCCTTCTGCAATCCACCGCCAGTGGTCGGGGTGCAACGATACCTGCTTGAAGACAACGGGTTGAGTATCTATCGGCGTGCCGCCGGGCGGAATAATGCGCTTTACCACGAACGGCTTCATCACTGTTCCCCCGTTCGCTACGGCGGCAGCGACCAGAGCCATCTGCAAGGGCGTGGTCTGGACAAACCCCTGTCCGATGGAGGTGTTCACCGTGTCGCCGTCGTACCAACCCTCTTTATACCGCTTCTTCTTCCACTCTGGCGTGGGGATGTTGCCGCGGCTTTCGCCCACCAGATCAATCCCTGTTGTTTCCCCTAAACCGAAGGCGTGAGCCATTTCCGCTAACGCACTGATGCCTGTGCGCAATCCAACTTGATAGAAATACACATCACACGATGCACCGATTGCCTTCACGAAGCCTGTCGCCCCATGCCGGCGGTGACAGCGGAAACGCCAACGCCCCAGCTGCAGTGCGCCCGGGCAGTAGAAGCTGGTATAGGGAGTAATCGTCCCAGAGTGCAACCCGGCCGCCGCCGTGACGATTTTGAAGGTGGAGCCGGGCGGATACCGGCTGCCGATGGCACGGTTTTGCAAGGGGTATAGCGGGTTGGTGGCTATCTCGCGCCAGACGCCCGACTTCACCCCTCGCGCGAAGGCGTTGGGGTCAAAACGCGGAAAGCTTGCCAGCAACAGTACCTCTCCGGTGCGAGGGTCCAGCGCAACCGCCGCCCCCACCCGGTTGCCAAACGCCTCCTCCGCCGCCCGCTGTAGCCGTTTATCGATTGTCAGCATCACCGTTGCCCCCTGCTCGGCAGGCACTTCCTCGATTTCGCGCCGTTGGCGTCCGCGCGCGTCCACCTCCACCCATTTGCCTCCCGCTTTGCCGTGCAGCCACACCTCCTGCGCTCGCTCCACTCCCATCTTGCCCACATACTCTCCGGGCGACACCCCCGCTTCGCGCAGCGTTTGCAGCTCCTTCGCATCCACTTCACCCAGCATCCCCAGCAGATGTGACGCCAGCTTCCCCTCGGGGTACCAGCGCACCGGTTGCGGGCTAACGTTTACTCCCGGCAGCCAGAGCCGATTCTCCTCGATGCGCGTGACCACATCCAGAGAAACACCCGTCGCCAGAGGAACAGGATAAAGCCGCTGGGCGCGCTGTTTGGTGTTACCTACCACTTGCAGGATGTCTTCGATGGGCATCTCCAGTATCTGGCTCAAACGGTGCAGCACCGAATCGTCGCTTCCGACTTCTGCCGGAATAATACTGACCACAAACTCCGGACGGTTCATCGCCAGCGTACGCCCGGCGCGGTCGACAATCATCCCTCTGGGCGCGAACAGCCGGATAAATCGTTTGCGGTTGCTCTCCGACTGCGCCAGCAGCTCCTCACCCATCGCCACCTGCAGATACCACAGACGCAACACCAGCGCAACGAAGCCCAGAGCAATGAACGCAACGAACAGCTTGAAATGAGGCACCTGTGGAGGCGCAGGTATCTCTACTCCAAAACGCCCGCGCATCACTATTCCTCTCCCGGAGGCGGACGGTGCAGGTTACATCGTTTGCCTGGTGCTTTGCCCGCAGGGAAGGTTTTCACCAGCACCTCCGGACAGTAGCGTGTTGCCCGCAAACCCGAATCGGCACATATCCTGACCTTTTCCATGGCGGGAGGGGGGGTTATCCTGGGTTCGGAAAGACGCGGCTGACCGGGCGCGGTCACGGGAGAAGGCTCGCTAACCCTGGGCTGCAAGACAGCCGGCTCGCTACCGGGGAGGTTGCCCGGCGCGCTCGTCGCAGGCGGGGGCACAGGCTCCGGCGATTGTGGTGCAGTGGTGGAAGGCGGTTCCTCCCCGGCAGGCGGGCTGGCGGTGCTCTCCGGAGTATTGGGGCTGATTGGCTGCGGGGAGCTATGTATCGTACACCGCTGGGTAGGCTCCTCGCCGCGCTGGAACGTAAATCGATGCGTTCGTGGACAAGCGGGCGTGGCAATCATACCGCTCTCGTCACACAGAGTCAACGTGATTGTATCTGGGTTCTCCGGCTGCTGAGGCTTCTCCGGCACATCGCCCGGCTCCAGTTTGCGCAACCACTCTTTCTGCAGAGGCACTGCCTTGCTCATAAACTCCTTCCAGATGGGTGCACACACCGTACCGCCGAAAACGCGCGGCATCGGCAGGTACACTTTTTGCCCCTTTACCGGGTCCGCCACCTCACGCGCCACCCACACTGCGGCAACCAGTTCGGGGGTGTACCCAACAAACCAGGCGTCGCGTCCCTCGTCGGTCGTGCCTGTCTTACCGCGTGCTTCGGCAAAATCGTGCAGTACACGGTAGGCGGTTCCGCCGGGTGTACGTACGGGACCCTTGAGCAGATCGTCCATTGTTCTCGCGATGGTTTCGGAGATCACGCCGTAGGTTATCGATGGGGCGTTCTCTTGAATGATGTTGCCTTCGCTGTCCCGCACGCGCACGATAGCGATGGGTTCACAACGGTTACCCCCCGATGCAAACACGGCGTACGCCACCGCCATCTCTATCGGGCGAACCGCAGACGAACCCAGAGCCAGCGATAAGTTTGGCTCCAGAGGGGACTCGATGCCCAGCTTGCGGGCGTATTCGATTACCGTCTGCGGTCCCACCATCGCGAGGGTCTTTACCGCCGGAATGTTGATGGAGTAGGCAATCGCCTGTCGCACGGTGACCAAACCGTGATAGCGCCCATCGGCGTTTTGGGGACGGTAGGGTCTGGGGTATGAGCGATAAGTGACTGGTGCATCCAGGATACGCGAGTCGGGGGTAAGCACCCCTTTATCGATCGCTGCGCAATAGACAATCGGCTTAAACGCCGAACCCGGTTGCCTTCTGCCCTGCGTTGTGGCGTTGTACTGTGATTTACTAAAATCTACGCCTCCCACCATCGCCCGAATGAAACCGGTATGTGGGTCTATCGCGATGATGGCTCCCTGTGTCGCGCTTCCCCTGCCGTGCTTCGCCAGTCCCTCACGCAGCGCCTGTTCCGCTGCCTGTTGCATCTGCCAGTTCAGGGTAGTTTCTACCGTCAACCCCCCCTTGTAAATCTGGTCCGCGCCGTAGTCCTCCATCAGCTGCTTTAACACGTGGAACACAAAGTAAGGTGCTTTGAAGCGAACACCCTGCCTGCGCAGAGGGACAACACGAATCGGCTCATGTTTCGCCTGTTCATACTGTTGCTCGTCGATGAAACCCAGCGCGCGCATCCGCTCCAGAACTCTGTCACGCCGACGCAATGCCAGCTCCGGGTTCTCGTGCGGCGAGTAAACGGACGGACGACGGATTATCCCCGCCAGCAAGGCGCACTCGGCAAGGGTCAGCTTGTTGAGCGGTTTATCGAAGTACACCCGGGCAGCCGTCTTGGCGCCGTACGCGCCGCTGCCGAAGTACACCTCGTTCAGATACGTTTCCAGAATCCGCTCTTTAGTGAGGTGCTGTTCCATCTGCAAGGCGAGAAGTGCCTCTTGCAACTTGCGATGGAAGGTCTTTTTCTGCGTCAGGAAGGCATTTCGCGCCAGCTGCATGGTAATCGTGCTACCGCCCTGCGCATACCTGCCCTCGCGCAGGTTCACCCACACCGCCCGAAATACCGCGCGTGGGCTGATGCCCCTGTGTCGGTAGAACTGGCTGTCTTCGATAGCCACCACCGCATCAACCAGCTGCTTGGGAAACTCCGACATCTTCGCCAGCTCGCGCTGCTCGTTGGTCAGGGTTGCTAGCACTACCCCATCTTGTGAGAGGATGCGCGTGCCCACATACGGCTTGAGGTTCACAATCTGCTCGCTGCTGGGCAACATCTTGGATACCTGTACCAGTAACAGCACCAGATACCCGCCACCGACCACAATCCCCAACAGCACCAGAAGCAAGAAGTATATCAGCAGGCGTTGCCATATCGGGCGTTTCCGCCTGCGCAGAGAGCGAGTTACTGCACGTTTTCGCGGTCGTGAACGCATAATGGCTCCATTAGCGAGTTCTGCTGTTCACAGTATATCCTACCTGCCCAACGGCTGGTCCATCGAAGGTATACCCAGCTCTTTACGTATCTTGCGTGCCAGACCGTTATCGACCTCGCTGTGCCTTGGTACAGCCGAACGTTTGTTCAGTGCCGGGTTGTACCACCAAGAGTGCCTTGCCCCCTCGCGCAGGAGCTCGCATCCATGCTCCTGACGATGTCTCAACAGGTCCCGGCGTTTCATACAGCAATGGGCAGCTCCTCAAAGCCATCCCCAGCGGCGTTGCGAGCCTCTTGCCGGTTAAACTCCAGAGCCTCCCGCAACGTGATACGCAGGGTATCTAACAGCTCTTCACGGGTACGCTCCTGGCAGTTTACACCGGGCACCTCCTCAATCCAGCCAATCCACCACTCGCCGTGCTGTTTAATAACGGCGGTAAAGCTTTGCTCCATTCGCTGTTCCTCTTCAAGAGTAGAGCTCACTGATATATCATTACACAACCTCCCCATTTATTGCAACACACCCGTGTACGCAGTTCCGGTGTTTTTGCGTGAGTTCGGACGCTTTCTTCAGGTTTCTCTTCGTATATAATGAAAGGTAGAACAGTGCAGCACAGGAGGTTTCGTCTATGATCAGGTTTTTCGGTGTTGTAGCAACAGTGGCGATGGTGCTACTCGCAGGTGCGGCGTTCGCGCAGAGCAAGGAGCAGGCGCCCAAGCCGGTGCTCACGCCCCCGTCGCCGGTACGCAAGGACCTGAACCTGCCGCCGGGTGCACAGGTGCCAACGGCGACGAAGAAGCCAAAACCCAGCCCGAAGGAGAAAGCGCTGGCGGCGCAGCTGGGTCAGCTGGAAAAACAGCGTGATGCCCTCATCACCAGGTTGGCAGAGGTAGACAGGAAAAGATTGAACACGCAGGATGCCGCTGAGCGAGAACAGCTACAGCAGCAGAAACTGGCGATAGTGAAGGAGCTGGATGCGGTTGTCGCGAAGCGCGAAGCGGTATACAAGGCGTGGCAAACAGCAGCGATGGAGCGATGGCGCAAGGAAAACCCGGAAGCATTCCAGACTACGCCGGGAATGCCCCCAGGCATGGCGCCGGGCATGCCGCCGCAGATTATCGCCAAGCAGATTGAGATAGCCAAGGAGCAGCTGGCTAAACTGAAGAAGCAGGGCAAACCGGACACCGACCCGCAGGTGAAAATGTACAAGGAGCGCATCGAGCGATACACGCAGATGCTGAAAGCGTCGGCAGCCAAACCGCTAACGTCGCCTGCGCCCAAGCCTGCGGTTCGTGAGAAGTGATACTGGTGGAGGCAGGGGAGACATATCCCACACGCATTCACCTGCTGGAAGAGCATACGGTCAACCGTATCGCGGCAGGCGAGGTGGTGGAACGCCCTGCGTCGGTGGTGAAGGAGCTGGTGGAGAACAGCATCGACGCGGGAGCGCGTACAATCGTGGTGGAGGTAGAGCAGGGCGGCAAACGGCTCGTTCGCGTCACCGACGACGGTGAGGGAATGAGCCCCGCCGACGCTCTGCTCAGCATCCAACGACATGCCACATCCAAGATTCGCGATGCGGAGGACCTGCAGTCCATCGTGACGTTAGGCTTTCGGGGGGAGGCGTTGCCCAGTATCGCCGCCGTCAGCCGCTTCGAACTGCTGACCAAACGCGCCGATATCGATACGGGCATGCGCCTGCTGGTAGAGAACGGACAGGTGGTAGAAGCGGAAGAATGCGCCGCCCGCAACGGCACCACTGTGACCGTGCGCGACCTGTTCTACAACACGCCTGCCCGTCTCAAGTTCCTGAAAAGCGTTGCTACCGAGCTCTCGCACATCACCGAGCTGATAACGCGATTCGCTCTGGCGTTTCCCGAGGTCTCCTTTCGCCTGCTACATAACGGGCAGGAGATTTTCGCCTCGCAGGGCAGTAGCGACCCCCGTCATGCCCTGCTGGCGGTGTTTGGACGTGACGTGGCCCGCGAACTGCGCACCATTGATTTCACCGAAGGACACCTGCGCATCACAGGATATGTCTCTCCCCCTCACCTCACGCGCCCCACGCGCGCCATGCAAAGCTTCTTCGTGAACCGTCGGCTGGTGCGACACCGCGTGCTCTCCAAAGCGCTGGACGATGCCTACCGAACGCTAACCCCCGAAGGACGCCACCCTATCGCGGCGGTCTTTCTGGAGGTGCCGCCTTACAGTGTGGACGTCAACGTGCACCCCACCAAAGCGGAGGTGAAGTTCTCACACGAAGGGGAGGTGTACCATGCGGTGCTCAGTGCGGTGCGTCAGGCGCTGCTCCAGCAAGGCATGATACCCTCTGCCCTGCCCGGACTGCAGAGTGGGTTAGACATCCCCCAGCCTGTCGAGCGACCGGTAACCGGAGGACAACCCGTCTGGCAGCCGTCGCCGTTGCCGCCGCAGGAGGTGCTTCACGCCGAGCTGATGCGACGGGCAGGTATTGACCTCACGCAGGCTCCCTCTGCGGAGGTGCAACCTATTGCCCGCCCCTACGCGGAGATGCTGGAAGGCTTTCAGGTGCTGGGACAAATCCATCGCACTTACATCGTTGCCTCCTCCCTGCGCGGCCTGCTGATTATCGACCAGCATGTGGCGCATGAGCGCGTGCTGTACGAGAAGCTGACCGTGTTGCGTGGGGGGCAGCCTGTTCCCGTGCAGCACCTGCTGACGCCGCTGGTGTTCCACCTAGACCGGCGAACTGCTACTCTGCTGGGCGAACACCTGCAGGAGCTGCAAACCATGGGCTTTCTACTGGAACCGTTCGGCAGCGATAGCGTGGTACTGCGCGGTGCGCCTGCCTGGCTCGGTCAGCGCAATGTGGAGGCGCTTGTGCGCGACCTGCTGGACGAAATCTCTGAGATAGGCGTGCAACGACGTCTGCCCCTTACCGACGAAACACTGGTAGCCACCACCGCCTGCAAGATGGCGGTGAAAGCGGGCGACGTTCTTTCCCATGCTGAGATGACCCATCTGCTACAGGAACTCGCCGA